>DJMH01000011.1:3678-28537 GCA_002435305.1 Dehalococcoidia bacterium UBA6495 | reverse complement strand
ATGTTAGTTAACTCTGCTAGTTCTTGTAACTCTTGTGACGCACCAGAATATAACACTCCCTGCCCAGCATATATCAGAGGCGTTTTTGAGCTAAGTATAGTTTTTGCTACTCTCAGCACGGCCTCCTCCTCTGCCAAAGAACGCACGGTCATTGCTTTCTCGTACCGAGAGATTGTCGATGCCTCGACTTCTTGCTCGGCGACGTCAACAGGTATTTCAACCATTACTGGCCCTGGACGGCCGTTTTTCAAACGTGAAAAAGCCCTTCTCATTGTGTCTGCAACTGACTCTGCTTCATTCAGTTGCTCGACATATTTAGTAACGGTAGAGAAGCTATCGACTGAATTAAAATGCGGAAAGACTCTATCACGATCTCTTCTGTGACCAAGAGGCAAAAATAGCACAGGTACTGCATCGGCAAATGCTGTTGCCACTCCTGGATAGGCATTTTCGGCTCCAGGGCCGTATTGCATTGCAAAAACGCCAGGAGGATTACCTGTGGTAATTCTTGAATAACCGTCGGCAATCCCTACCCCGACCCGTTCTTGTCTACATATTATCGGTTTGATCCCTGATCCGGCCGCTGCCTCTATCACTGAAGTTGTAGGAAAAGCACTAAGGTACTCCACACCTTCTTTCTTTAGAATTTGTGAGATAGCATCTATTACCAACATGACTTGCTCTCCCTAAATTTTGTACTTACCGCTAAGATGAGGCGGAGTATAACATTTCCATTACTAGTCATTTGGAGATGAAGCCACCTGGGGGATTACGTTTTATCATTCCAACAGCATAAAATTAGTATTATCGAGGGATATGTGTAATTTATGGATAAGTCCGAGGCCGAGGATATTTTAATTCAGGTTTCTGTGGATTCCCGATTGCAGGAAGGATATCAGGGGGTTAGGTTAATCATGAGGGAAATCTTTAGAGGAGGAATGGTACCTATACATGATATTTCCAGGGCGACCGGTATACCTGTACCGGCAGTTTCAGCAACTCGGCGGGAATTGGAGAAAAGGAAACTCCTTTCAAGAAAAGGAGGCGCGATTTTAACGGACACTGGAATCAAGCTTTTGCGTTCTATCGGAATATATGACACTAAGATCCCTGACTTTAATTGCCAGTATGAAGTCTCAGATACAGTAACCAAGTTGGTCTCTCAATTCGATGAATTGACGAAGGAAAGACCTTCTCCTGATTATAGTCTTGATCAATCCCACGCGACCTCCCTGACGTGTTTTAAAAGGGTCATGTATTGCCATCAAAATGACTCAATAGAGGGAAGGGATATAGCAATATTAGGGGATGATGATTTAACTTCAGTTGCCATGATTCTTTTTTCTACACGATTTGGATTAAAAATAAATAGCCTAACTGTTTTTGATATTGACGAGAGAATATTAAATTTCATTGAATCCATGAGCCTTAAACTTAATTTTGAGATACACCTGAATAAGATCGATTTCATTGGGGAAATTCCCCCACGTTACAAGAATTCTCAGGATGTATTTATTACAGATCCCCCTTATACGGTTGAGGGTTTAACGAGGTTCATTTCTGTTGGTGCCGAAATGCTAAAAGAAAGAACAAACGGTTTAGGATTCGTATCCTACTCGAATCTAATTCCAGTTGAAAATGCTCGCTTGTTCAAAAATATAGCAAGCATGGGCCTATCACCTCAGGAACTAATTCCTGCTTTCAACGAATATGTCGGCGCACAAAAGCATGCTGGGATAAGCAAGATGGGAAAATTTTTCTCATCTGGATATCTGAAAACCTCAGATCCTACTCCCCGTAATCTCATTTATACGAATTTCAAGGAGACTTCAATCTGAGGAAATTATTTCAACATATATCAGATAATTACAAAGTCTTAACGATCTTCGATATTGCTTCGCTGAGGGAAATATTTAACAAAATAGAAAGGGACTCCTGGGTTTATTTTGCTCCCTATCTTGCTTGCTACAGCTTGCCCCCCGGAAGACCTCTTTATCTGACCAGAAAAGGAGACTCATTTTTCTTGTTCCAACATACAACTGGGAAAAACTCTAATCGAATTGACCTCGTTATCCCCCCCTCCATTTCGACTTCAGAAACAAAAACTTATCTTTCAGGCATTAAAGATTCTCTGAATCAATCAGAAATGCGTATTTTGTGGGTTGATTCTTCAGACGTTTCACATCTTAGAAATATATTTGGGGACAATATCCATATTGAAGAGAGAGGAAAGGAATATCTTTATGACCCTAATCGGGTCTTTGATTTGGAAGGTGGAGTGTTTAAGGATATTAGAAAGAAAATTAACCGGGTAACCAGAAAAAAACCTATATTTTTCCAAATGGAGAAAAACGATGTGCCTGCAGCCTTGGAAGTGTTGAGGAAATGGCGTTCTCTTCAGGGTAGGAAAAATAAATTTCTGTTGGACTGGGGCTACACACGAGCTGCCGTTAATTCCATTGGTGATTTTGATACAGAAGATTTAATGGCTTGGGGGCTCGAGATAGAGAAAAAACTGGTTGGGTTTTCCATGGCTGGCCCCATAAACCAAAATACGGCCTGTTTTTTTGTGGCAAAGACGGTGATAGGGATCGATGGGTTATCGGAATATCTCAGGTGGAAAACTTTTGGGATGTTAAGGGATTATCGGCTAGTCAATGACGCCAGCGACCTAAATATTGACGGGCTGAGGCAATACAAACGCAAATTTAGACCATTAGCGATGAATTCTGTGTACACGGCGACAATATAGAATAAAAGTCAACGTGTACACAGAATTCTATCGTCTATCTCCCATAGGTTGAGATATTTTCTTCTTCTTTGGTGATCATTTCCAGTAGCGCAGGTTGTCCACTGTTGGCAGCTTCTACAGCTCTTGTCATTGCCGGACCTATTTCATCCGGATTATGTATTCGCTCACCATGTGCCCCCAGGCTTTTTGCTGTGTCGGAATATATACCGCCTAATTCATTACTCTTCCAATTCTCCGTAGCATGCGGAAAGTGATCGTAATAGTGTGTCATGACACCATTATTCAATACGACCGTTATTGTTCCAAGTCCAGATCTGCTAGCGGTCTCTATATCCAAACCTGACATACCAAACGCAGCGTCTCCCATAACATTTATGACTAGTTTATTCGGTGAGGCAACTTTGGCGCCAAGGGCTAATCCTAGACCGTATCCAAGCTGTGTTGACTTACCCCAACCTATATACGAGCGAGGAGTGAGAGCTGGCCAAAATGGAACGAGCTGATTTCTGGGATACCCAGAGTCATGAGTGACTATGGCATTTCTAGGATCGATAGCCTTCATCATCTCATTGAATACTCGGTACGGGCTCATAGGAGTTTCATCTGAATTTAATCTCGGTCCCCATTCTTTCATGAATTCATCTTTTATTATGGATATCTTTTCTTTTACCCCGTGCACATCACCCCTTCCATGCTCACCTAGCTGAGATTTTGCTTCCTCAATCAATTGCTGCAAAACTAATTTAGCATCACCGACCGCACCGTATTCGACACGGTAGTCTCTGTTAATATCCTCAGCTGTATTGGTAATTTGTGCTTTCGTGGCCTCGGGTGGCATTGGTGCAGTGAAGTTTGATATTGCGAAACTAGTTCCTATTCCCAAAACGAAATCTGTGTTTTGGAGAAACCTGTCCACCATTAAGGTGCCCGTATTGCCTCCAGTGCCTAATGCTAGGGAGTGATCTTCTGGATAGGCACTTTTACCAGCAAGGGTGGTCATGACTGGAACATTGACTAACTCGGCGAATTCTATTAGTTCGTCGGTAGCTTCTGCATACAATGTGCCTTGGCCTGCGTTTATAACAGGTGCTTCTGCCTTTAGCAAAGCGGTGACTATATCCCTCACATCCTCATTTGCTGCGTATGATTTATATGAACGACTGGGTTGGTACTCTTCAATATCTGCCGGAACTTCAGCATGGGCAACATCACCCGGCAATTCGAGCAATACAGGACCAGGTCTTCCATTTCTTAAATGAGTGAATGCTCGGCTAACCATTTCTGGGATGCGTTCGATCGTGTTTATACGGCCTGCCCATTTCGTTATATGTTGATAATTTGGGATTGCGTCAAATCCTGGATGAACCCCTACTCTTCCCGCAGTGGATCCCCCTGGTATCAGTAACACCGGTACATTATCGGCATAAGCCTGTGCTACTCCTCCAAATGCATTTTCTGCCCCTGGACCATGTTGCATGGTAAAGACCCCGATCTTGTTACCATTGTGGATCCTGCTGTATGCGTCGGCCATATTCACTCCTGCCCGTTCTTGTCTGCAGAGGATAGGTCTGATTCCTTCCTGTGAGCAAGCCTCAATCAAGGTTTGGGCCGGGAAGCAGGAAATCCATTCGGTTCCTTCTTTCTTCAGTAAGCTGGCCATTAATTGGTCACCGTTCATGCAACGTCTCCTAAATTATTTTTACTTTTTGATTATTGCCTATTATTGCCTAATGAATTTTTGTATTCGCCTTCCTTCCAAAACCTCTCCAACATAGATATCCGTCGAAGAGTCCACAGCGATTCCGTGAGGGGCAATGAAATGACCTGCGGATGAGCTACTTTCATCTGCCCACCGGCTTATCAAGTTTCCTTCTGCATCTAATATCGAGATTCTGTGTTGCAATTCTGATACATATGCTTCCCCATCTGGTCCGAAGGCTATATCGGTTGGTTGTAAGAATCCATCCCAAATAAACATGAATTCTCCATCCTGATCTGTAAATTGGATTCTATGGTTTTCTCGGTCACAGATTGCTAACAATCCATCTTTATTCAAACCTATTCCATGGGGCAGATGAAAATCCATGGGGTTATCTTTTCCTGCCTCACCCCAAGTATCTAGTAATGCTCCGTCGGGGGAGAACTTATGGAATCTACAATTTCCGTAACCATCCGACACGAAAATATTACCGTCTTCGGCGACAACCACCCCCGTCGGCAGGTTAAAGGGTCCAGCCGGGTGCGGAACTACCATCAGATTTCCATCGTAACCTGTATTTGATTCAACATTGTAGGTGCCAAGAGTGAGTAAAAGTGTTTGGTCTGGACTGTATTTAAGGACTACATGGGCGTCACGGTCAGCAAAATAAAAGTTTCCATCTGGTCCTATATGCATTCCATGAGGATTGGAAAATTTGACATCCCAAGATTTTAGAAAATCCCCATTTTTTTCAAATACCATGACCTGGTGCTCACTTCGGTTATAAAGGTAGACATTATCTTCCTTATCCACCGCCACCCCGGCCACCTGATTGAATTCGTGCCCTTCCGGCAACCTGCCCCAATCTTGATCGACTTTGTATGTATATTCGCCACTACCGTACGGCATTATGAGATTCTCCTCTATATTGGCTAACCCAGGGCAATCGATAGGTTTATTATCATAGCAAGAACCCATACTTTAGGTTTATATGTGAGATTGGTCAAGAATACTTTAAATTAAGGCTTCCTTTGCTGCGTTCTCACCGGCTATTTTTCCAAATACTGCACCGGACATTAGACCGGAACCTCCAGGATAGTTGTTATAAAACAACCCTCCAGTGAGTTCCCCTGCAGCGTAAAGCCCGGGGATAGGCATATCAGAATTGTCTTGGACTTGTGTGTTCGTATCTATTTTCAAACCACCAAATGTAAATGTTATTCCACAGGTTACTGCATACCCTAAATAAGGAGGGTTATCTAATTTTTGCGCCCAGTTGGACTTTGGAGGGGTAATTCCTTCGGTGTGCTTACCGTCAAGCGCAGTAGGATTGAAATCACCGTCCTGCACTGCCCCATTGTATTGCTGAATAGTCCTTTGTAGCTGCCCAGGATTAATGTCTAACCCGGCAGCTAAGTCTTCTATTGTTTCAGCCTCTACCATGGTCACTTGGGGAATAAAATATTCATCTCTTAATAAATGTTTAGTCTTTTGATCAAACAGTTGAAACGCAACCCTTTGAGGTTGTTTTAATATTTCCCGGCCATATTTAGCGTAAGTGTAGTTTCTCAAATCCGCACCTTCATCGACAAATCTCTCTCCATCAACATTTACTATCAACCCAAATGGGTAAGAGTGTTTTTGAAAGAGGTCTGCGACATTTCTATCACCGTGAGGAGGTGCATTTAAATCCCAGGCAACCGCATGACAACCACTCCAATGCCCATGGGATTGTGCCCCGATTCGAAGAGCCATATTTATACCATCCCCGGTGTTATATTGGGTTCCTCTAACCTTTGCTAGTTCCCAACCCGGGCCTAAATATCTGGTTCGCATTTCTGAGTTTGCTTCGAAGCCTCCACAGGCAAGCACAACCGATTTACAGGAGATTTTCTCGTATCCAGATTTTGATTTCGCATTTATTCCTTCAATGTGTCCTTGTTGATTGACCAACAAATCTGTGCCGCTAGTTTGATACAGGACTTCGATATTCTTTCGTTCAACCAATTCAAAAAGCCTATCAGACAATCCTTTGCCTCCACCGACGGCTTCTACAATCAATCCTCCCCAGAATCTTTGTTTACCTTCATGTTCAAAAGCTTGTCTGCCGTAGGCGAGTATCCATGGGACGCCTTGATTTCGCATCCAAAGCATGGTTGGGAATGATTGAGATGTTAGTACTTGAAGTAAGGAAGGATCTGACAAACCTTCAGTAACCCGCATAACATCAGAATAAAATTCGGATTCTTTGTAAGATCCTACATCTATATTTTGTTTTTCTTCTGGTGTTATTTCAGGTAATAGCTCTGAAATATCTTCTATTCCATTGTATGCAAATCGGAAAAGTCCACCTGTGAAATAAGAATTACCTCCTCGTAGGTGTTCAGGAGCTTTTTCGAGAATTGCTACTTTCGCACCTTTTAATGCCGCGGATAGTGCTGAAGTTAAGGCGGCGTTTCCCGCCCCCACTATCACTACGTCATAGTGTTTTTCTGGGGATGTCATTTTTTTGCCTTTTTCATCGGGTTGTTGATAGGTTCCATTGGATATTTTTGTTATGCCAGCCAATGTAATCTAACCTTAACGGATTTTCAAACTCTTTTATTCTAAATACATTAAGTGTTAAATAATTGATTGAAAATAGCTTGTATTCTGGTTGACCGAGTTCCCTTACCAAAGATATAGTGTTTGTTTGAATTGTCTCTTTTAATGGATACCATGAGGCGGTTATGGACTTTAAAGTAGCTACCTTGCTAAAGGCGAGTAGTGGTAACAAAAAGTTGGAAAGTGTAAGCAGTACCATTAAAGTGGATCGGTCTGAATTTAAATGCGATGTTGAGGGTTCAGTTTTACTTACCAAAACTGATGTTGGAGTATGGGTAAGTGCTTATCTGTCGGCTAAAATTGATAGGCAATGCGGGAATTGTTTAGATCAATATGTTGAATCCGTAGGTTTAGGGATAGAGGAAGAATACTTTCCATTGTTTAATTTAGTTACTGGCGAAAGAAACGAATTAGAAGGAATCGGTGAAGATAATTTTTATATCGGAGAGGATAATGTACTGGATTTATCTGATGCGGTGTGGCAGTATGCTTCATTGCACTCATCCATCAATTCTAAATGCAAGGAATATTGTAAGGGATTGTGCGTAGATTGCGGTATAAATTTCAATAAAGAAAAATGTAACTGCAGAAATAACAAAAAGAATACTAAATTGGCTGCTCTATTAGGGTCTTTTAGACCAACGGATTAATAAATAAGGAAACTAATATGCCACCACTACCCAAGAAAAAGCACTCCCGTAAAAGAAAAGGCGGTCGGAATGCTCATAATTCTATCAAACCTGCCTCACTTTCTAATTGCCCTCAGTGTCATCTCCCTCGCATGCCACACAGGGCATGCTCGAGCTGTGGCACCTATAATGGTCGTAACGTGACCAACTCTGATCAAACAGTTGTATAAAATGCATAAAATCTCGGACGGAGCTTACTAAAGGACATTAATATGACACTGACCTTTGCAAGAAATTCCAAGATAGCTTTTCTATTCCCTGGTCAGGGTGCGCAATCTGTCGGAATGGGGTTGGACCTTTACGAAGGGTCGGACTCCGGTAGGAAAGTGTTTGAGATGGTCGATGAAGCTTTAGGTAGGCCGCTATCTAGAATGATGTTTGAAGGTTCGGAAGATGATTTGCGGGAGACCAAGAATGCACAACCCGGAATCATGGCAGTGAGTTTGGCCTGTATGGAAGCGATGAAAGAAAATATTGCACAAGAATTCATGCCTGTTCCATATCTAATGGCAGGACATAGTCTTGGTGAGTACACAGCCCTTGCGGCGTCAGGAGTTTTGTCAGTTATGGACACGGCTTTGCTAGTTCAAGAACGTGGGGAACTTATGCAAAATGCTTGCGATTCAAATCCAGGCACCATGGCCGCAGTTTTGGGGTTGGATGAAATGGTTTTACAGGAAATAGTGAGGGAATCTGGTGTTTACATATCAAATATCAACACTCAGGAACAGATCGTGATAAGCGGGGAAAAAATTGCAGTAGCCAGAGCTATGGATATGGCAAATGCTAGGGGAGCGAAAAAAGTAATTCCTTTGAAAGTTGGAGGTGCTTTTCATTCCGGTTTAATGGAGCCTGCGAAAGCTGGCCTTCTGGAATTCATCGATGGGTTGAAATTCAATGATCCTGAAGTTCCTATTGTAGGCAACTGTACAGGGAATCCTCTACAAACAGGTGACGAAATAAAAGGAGAATTGATAACTCAAATCTCAGGATGTGTGCAATGGAAAAAATCTGTTGACTTCATGATAAAGTCGGGTGTAACAAATTTTCTCGAGATAGGACCAGGGCGGGCTTTAGGGGGAATGGTAAAAAAGATTGATAGAGCCGCGAATGTATCTAGCATTAATGATATAGATTCTATTTTAGCAATTAGCAGGAATTAGTGAAGAGTTCGTAGTTGGAATGGAATATAAATCCCATATCTATAGTAGAAAAGAAGCCAGGGTGTTGGTATTGCAGGCTTTGTGCGAATATGACTCTGTAGGTCATGACGCAATGGAGGTTCTTGAGAGGGTTTTTAACGAATATGAATTTGAAAACAACTTTCACATATTTGCTGGTGACATAGTTGCAAATGCCCTTGAAAACTTTGTGTCAATAGATACTATAATCGGTGAGTTAGCTCCAGATTGGCCTTTGATGCAAATAGCAATAGTGGATCGCAATATTCTTCGAATGGCAATTGCAGAATTAGAATGGTGTAAAGAAAAGGTTCCTGAAAAGGTGGTGCTTAACGAAGCCGTGGAGCTGGCAAAAAGATTTGGGTCAGAAAGTTCGGCTAGCTTTGTTAATGGGGTTCTTGGATCTTATATGAAAGTGGGTATCGCTGTTTAGAACGTAATAAAAAATGGAGGCATTAAATGTCGCTACTTGAAAAAGTTCAAGCTGTTGTAGCAGAAAAACTAAGTGTAGATGAGGCTGAAGTTTTGCCTGAAGCTTCCTTTACAGATGATTTGAACGCAGATTCACTTGACTTGGTTGAATTGATAATGGCTTTTGAGGAAGAATTTAGTTCCGATGATGTTGAAATAGAAATATCTGACGAAGATGCTGAATCAATAACTACGGTTCAGGCAGCCATTGATTACCTACGGGATAAAGGTGTTGAGGACTAGGTCACTTCCACGACTTACCTGCACTCTTAAATAGGCCAGCGGTGCTCCTTAGGGCACCGCCGGCTTTTAATTTCCACTTTTTACTTTTCGTTGTATTGACTTAGGTATTTATAATGCACTCATTTAATATTACTGGTATTTGGGGGTGAACACATGAGAGCGGCCGTATACAAAGGAAAACAGGAACTTGTTATTGAAGACTTACCTCTTCCTGAGCCTGGGGCAGGGGAAATTTTAGTGAAAGTTAGCCATAGTGCTATTTGTGGGACTGATGTGCATGCTTTTCTTTATGATATTGCTCCACCTGGCACTGTAATGGGACATGAATTTAGCGGTACTGTAGCCGCCGTGGGCCCGGGGGTTACAATGTGGAAAGAAGGTGACAGAATCATAGGGGGTGGTGGTACACCTCCACCAGGATCAGAAGCCCCGTTGAGAAGACAGGAACAATACAACTATCGGTTAGAAGGATTTGCTGACACCCGGAAAAGAGGATACGCCGAATTCACCTTGCTGAATGACTGGGCACCTTTGTCGATTCCTGACAACGTTAGTGATTTGAAGGCAGCATTAACGGAACCCTGTTCTGTTGCAGTCAGGGCAGTCAGATTGTCAAATATGAAATTAGGTGATGTGGTAGCTGTCTTGGGTGCCGGCCCCATTGGATTACTAACTATGCAAGCTGCAAGAGCTGCTGGAGCGCGAAAAATAATAGTCTCAGAACCCTCTGCTACCCGTAGGGATACGGCTTTACAACTGGGTGCTGATGCCGTTGTGAACCCATCTAGTGAGGATGTAATCTCCTCAATAGTTAATTTGGCAGAGGGCGATGGCCCTCACGTTGTATTTGAATGTGCGGCCGCTCCCTCTACCTTGGATGCGGCTTTAAATATGGTTCGGAAAAAGGGGAGTGTTATGCTCGTCGCTTTAGCTTGGGAAAATGTGCCACTGCTCCCAGTTGATTGGGCAGGAAAAGAAATTCAATTAAACACTACTTTCGGTGCTGAACCTTATGATTGGAAAGTAGCGCTTGATTTGATATCAAATGGCAAGGTTGATCTGGAACCAATGTTGCTGGACACTGATATTTTGACTCTAGATGGTATACAGGAGGCTTTTGAAGCTCTCGTAAAACCATCTACCCAAGTGCAAATGGTTGTAAGATTTTAAAATATTTTTAAAGGGAACTAATATATTCGTCCAGTAATACTGCGGCGGCCGCCGAATCAATTATTCCTTTGTTACTTGTCCTGCTGGTGTTTTTATGACCTGCCTCTTTAAGCCGTATTTTTGCGTCAATAGTCGTCATTCTTTCATCTACGGCTCGTATGGGGATCTCAGTAGATAGTCTCAACTCGGTAATAAATTCCTTCGTTATTTGTGCTTGAGTACCTGATTTTCCAGAAGGTAAATATGGCATGCCGACTAAGATCAATACAATACCTTTAGCTGAACATATTTCTCTTATTTCTGAGATGGAATTTTTCCGAGTTAGACTACGTAGTGGAGTGGAAATGGTCTGTGTAGGGTCACAGGCAGCTACTCCTACACGAACGTTACCTACATCTAGAGCCAATATACTTCCGGGGTTCAGAGGTTACTCTCCTCCAGATAGGTCTGAAATCATACCGGGAACAATGGACAAAGCTTCCCTTAATTTATTAGAATCTTTTCCGCCAGCTTGTGCCGATTCGGGTCTTCCGCCGCCGCCGCCGCCGATTATTTTGGCCACTTCCTGCACCATGTGTGCAGCGTTCATACCCTTTTCGACCAAGTCTGGAGTTATCATGCAAACTACCATTGGGTTTCCATTTACTATAGAACCTATAGCAACTACACCCGTTCCTAACTTGTCTCGGAGCCAATCTCCTGTTGATCGTAATAGTTCTACTGTTGGATCCTCTGTAACCGATATTAAGACCTTGATTTCGTTGACTATTTGTACCTCATCTAGCAAGGCTGTGGCGGCCAAGGCCGACATTTGTCTTTCTAATTGTTGGATTTGATTATTAGCCGAAGATATTTGTTCTGAGATAGCTATTACTCTTTCTTCGATATCGGATGGAGCGGTTTGCAATATATCCGCGATTCTGGAATCTCGTTGCATGTTTTGCCATACGAGCCTCTCCGCCTCCCTGCCGCTGATAGCTTCTATTCTTCTCATCCCTGCGCCAATACTAGATTCACCCAAAATATATACCGCTCCGACTTCGCCAGTTTGGTTCACGTGGGTTCCTCCACATACTTCAAAACTGAAAGTTTCCCCGTTAGCAATTTCTACCAACCGTACTGTGTCTCCGTATTTATCCCCAAAAAAAGCTAAAGCACCCTTTTCAATTGCTCCGCTGTATGTGTCTTCACTTCTACTAATTTCTGCATTATGCCTTATTTTTTCGTTGACTAGGAATTGTACCTGCCACATCTCCTCTGGAGTAACAGCCTTTATGTGGCTGAAATCGAATCGGAGCCTGGATGCGGTAACAAGTGACCCTGCCTGTCTTACATGAGGTCCTAACACATGTCGCAGCGCGGCGTGTAGCATATGGGTAGCAGTATGGTTTCTGGCAGTGTCATCTCTTCTAATTGGATCGACGTGGCTCTGCACTGTGTCCCCGATTGAAATGGTTCCTTTTGACAAGATTCCGTAGTGCACAATAAGACCTGGGATTACCTCTTTTGTATCGTGCACGGCTATTTCACATTCGGAGTTCCCAATGGTGCCACCATCGCCTACCTGTCCGCCTCCCTCGGCATAAAAAGGAGTTTCCCGTAGGACCAACTGTAATTCTTCACCTTGCGAAACTTCGGTAACAGATAGGCCCATTGAAATTAATCCAACAACAACACTTTTCCCGTTCAGTGTTTCATATCCGGTGAAATTAGTATTACCAACGCCTAACTCTTCGTATAAACGGACTCGCGCGTGATCGCCATCGAATTGTGCGTGAGATCGGGCCCGGTTTTTCTGGGCCTCCATCTCTTTTTCGAAACCAGTCATATCCACCGTAATATTTCTTTCTGCTCCTATTTCCTGAGTCATTTCTACTGGGAATCCATAAGTATCCCATAGCTTGAAAACTAAATCCCCCTCCAAAGTGGAAGAATTTTCCATCGCTTCCTCTAGCATGGTGAATCCATTCTCGAAAGCCTGTTGGAATCGCTCCTCTTCCAATTTCAGGACGCTTAAAATGAATTCCTTATGATTGTAGAGTTCAGGGTATGTTGCCTTCATTTTCACTATCACAGATTCAGCAATGGGTGACATAAACGATTCCTCCAATCCAAGTTTTCGGGCAAGTCTGATGGCTCTCCGAATGACTCGTCTTAGTACATAACCCCTCCCTTCGTTACCCGGGACCACTCCATCAGCTGTCAAAAATGTGGAGCTTCTTGTATGTTCTGCAATTGCTCTGATGGCATAATCGGTCTCTAAATCTTCCCCATATTTGTGTCCGCTGATTGAACAAACTTGCGCTATAAGAGAAGCGAATATGTCTGTCTCGTACATTGTTTCTACATCTTGCATGACAATGGTGGCTCTTTCCAATCCCATCCCAGTGTCAATACTTGGGGCAGGTAATTTTTCTCTGGTCCCATCGGGGTGATGGTAGTACTGCATGAATACCAAGTTCCATAGCTCTACAAACCGAGTGCATTTCTCACCAGTTGACATTAGGTTTTCACAATTAGGAGCACAGTCATTTTTGAGGCATCCTCTGTCCGATCCAAAATCATAATGTAGTTCACTACATGGTCCGCATGGCCCTTCACTGCCATGTATCGGAGGGCCCCACCAATTGTCCTCGTCACCGAATCGATATATACGCTCCTTAGGAACCCCGATGTTTTCCCATATTTCCTGGGCTTCATCGTCGGTGTGGTGGATAGTAATGTAAAACTTTTCCTCTGGAAGATTTAATTTACCAGTTAGAAATTCCAAAGCATATTCAATGGCTTCATTTTTGAAATAGTCGCCGATACTAAAGTTACCTAACATCTCAAATAATGTGTTGTGGGTGGCGTCCCCAACTATATCTATATCCGGGGTTCTGAAACATTTCTGAGCAGAGGTCAATCTTTGCCTTGGCGGGGTCTGCTGTCCAGAAAAATATGGTTTGAATTGATTCATTCCGGCGATTGTCAGCAAGAGAGTAGGATCACCGACTGGTATTAAAGATGAACTTTGGACTCTGAGATGTCCTTTATCCTCAAAGTATTTTAAAAAGGCTTCCCTTATTTCATCACTAGTCATTTTATTGGTTATCTAACTACCCATTTGCATGATGTGAACTAATACTCTTTGGCAAAGTCTTCATGATCGGACCCAACCGGCAAAATTGTATCGCAAGATTCTTAATGCCGCTATTAACAATGTTAGGCTTTAATGTCCGACACACATCTAAATCCCAGATTCCCAGTGGAACTATCCGGGGTATTTGAACTTCTGGCGGCTACCCGATAGCGATTACAATATGATTGGTGACAGAGATACGAGCCTCCTTTTATGGTTTTTGATGTACCAAAATCTGGACCCTTAGGGTCATATTTGGTATCTATGTCGTTGGAGGAATTGCTGAACCAATCTTGCTGCCACTCCCATACATTCCCGACTACGTTATACAACCCATAGCCGTTTGGAGGATAATTTTTGGCTGGAGCAGTACCTGCAAATCCGTCATCTTCCAAGTTGGTGGTAGGAAATTCTCCTTGCCATATATTGCACATGTATTGACCTTCTGGATGGAGTTCGTTTCCCCAAGGGTATAACTGTTGTTCTTCTCCACCACGTGCTGCAAATTCCCATTCCGCTTCAGTTGGCAGACGTTTTCCGTAGTGAGATGCAAACTCAGTTGCATCATTCCATGAAATGTGGACTGCCGGGTGGTTCATTATAGTTTTTATGTTGGAACCAGGACCTTCTGGGTGTTTCCAAGATGCCCCGTCAACTCTTCTCCACCACGGGGTACCTGCTGGAGATTGACTGGCAGTCCGTGCATTTTTGGGTGCAATAAATTTATAAAATACAAACGACCAGCCAAATTTCTCCGCGTCGGTTTTGTATTTTGTTTCTTTTACGAAGTCAGCAAAATTCCTGTTTGTAACAGCTAAGATGTCAATTAGGAAAGAATCCAATCTCACTTCCTTTATTGGTCCCTCTCCATCACTTGGAAAGCCGAATTCGTAATCAGTGCCCATCTGAAATGTGCCACCTGTAATGGTGACCATGTTTTTTACCTTAATGTTTTCTGGTCGAGATTTTTTAGTTCCTTCTATTTTTGAGGTATAAATGGGCAACTTGGATACCCTGGATGCCGTGCAGCAGGGGCTCCTTTTAGAATGGATATTAGACATATTTGTCCTTCTTGATTTGGGTTAGAAATTTGTTGACACCATTTGTGAAAGAGTATACTATCCGCCATGCTATGGAAAATAAATTCTTCGAAGGAACACACTTTTATTACTATTTTAGTAGCTTTAGTCGGCTGCCGATAAAGGACTTGTGTAAACTCTAGGGATATATCCAAAGTCACACAGAAGCCCACAATCGGTAGCGATTGGGGCTTTTTTTGGTTTTGTGAATAAATCACAAAACCAAAAAAGTAGAAAAACATTTAATTCAAAAACTGAGGATAAAAATGAGTAGTCAAAAAAGCCATCTGGAAGGATTGGGGTTTTCTTCAAATCATTTGTTTAGCCCTCTAGAGCTAGTGGACAGGTTTCCTAGATCTGACGAGGCCGCATTAACCGTTCAAGAGGCTAGAAATACAATAAAGAATATCCTCCATGGAGATGACGATAGAGTGATGATAATAACGGGCCCCTGCTCTATTCATGATGAGGAAGCCGCTTTGGATTATGCTCGAAGACTGATTGAACTGAGAAATCGACTTAGTGAAAGAATATATGTTGTGATGAGAGCCTATTTTGAGAAACCGAGAACAACGGTGGGTTGGAAAGGGCTGATAAACGATCCTGGACTCGACGAGACATTTGATATTTCACAAGGATTACAGCGAGCTAGGAGATTGCTCCAAGAAATCAACGATATGGGAATGCCTGCAGCTTGTGAGTTTTTGGATCCTGTAGTCCCGCATTATTTTGAAGATCTAGTCTCTTGGGTTGCAATAGGTGCTAGAACGACCGAGAGTCAAACTCATAGACAGATGGCGAGTGCAATTGGTATTCCGGTTGGGTTTAAGAATGGCACGGATGGAAGTTTTGAGACCGCGGTGGATGGTATATTGGCAGCTCGTGGCCAGCATTCATATGTGGGGACTGGTCCTGATGGTCACGTATGTGTTCTAAGAACTGATGGTAATCCACATGGCCATCTGGTGTTGAGAGGGGGTAAATTAGGCCCAAACTATGACTCAGATTCAATAAAGTCGGCTAATAAAGCTCTATCCCATGGGGATTTGGATCAGCGGCTGGTCATCGATTGTAGTCACGGTAACTCTAACAAGGATCATGAAAGACAGCCTTCGGTGTTTGAAGATGTGATTTTACAGCGAGCAGGCGGAAACAATAGCATTGTGGGAGTGATGCTTGAGAGTAATATAAATCCTGGAAGTCAGAAACTTGGTAATGATCCAGGCACATTGGAATATGGTGTATCAATTACAGATGCCTGCGTTGGATGGGATAAAACTGAAGAAATAATCCTATGGGCTGATAATGCACTTGGTTCGTAGTGTTGAAGACATATTTAATATGGTTCACAGGATATAACTGCATTCTGACATTTGGAGCGTAATACAGATATTCGAGGGTTTTCGATACTTTGTCATAGTGGATTTTTTCTCGGCTTGCCCCATACGTACATCCCCAATTTACTTCCACCAACTAGGTGCAGGTGTGCATGCTCCTGGGATTGCATACCGTCCTCTCCAAAATTGGAAAGGATTCTATAACCCGATGGACACCTTTTCTGACCCATCTCATTAGCGAGAAATCCGATTTCAGACATCAGATTTTTTGATGACCATAAATTAGATTGGTTCATATGCAATTTGGGTACGAAAAGCAATTGAGTTGAAAACCATCTAAGGTTATTTTCAAACACGACAAAATCTTTTTCCTCGTGGTGGAAAGCAGCCGGTTCCTTTCCGGAAATTATTTTGCAGAACGTACAATCTTCAGCTAGTGTCATTTAAAAGTTTGATTCCTGTGTTTATCGGGTCTTACCCATTCTGTAATCCGGAGCTTGAATGTTCAGAATTTGGCCTATCTTGGCATCTTGGATTCTGGAGGCTTGCGCGCTTCTACCGGCTATGCTGGTGAAATCTGTCCTGGTTGTTATAATCGTTGGTAGCCTGTGATTGTGTCGGTAAACCAAAAGATGATATATCGTTTTTTGGGACCAGTCTGTGTCTTGTTCATTTCCCAAATCATCCAAAATCAATAATGAGGAATCCTTAACTCTATCGAAAATACGGGATGAATTAAGCGAGCTGTCTGGAGAGAACCCGGATCTCAATTCATCCATTAATTCTGGTACGAATGCAAAGAAAACATCCTCGCCAACTGATTTGCGATAATTCCCGATGGCAACTGCCAAATGGGTTTTACCCACGCCTGAATTATCGCTGTAGAAGGTGAGCCATCCATCTGGGGTCTGACTGTATTTCTTGGCACTTTCAAAGACTGGTTCTAAATTGGAATTTCCCCTCCTCCCTTTTGGGTTAAAGGTATCGAAGTTCATCTGTGAAAGTTCTTTAGGAATAGCTCCGAGAGAAGATATTTCGTCATAACTGCTAATTCTTAAATCCGTTGTGACTATATTACAAAGATTTGAATCGTATATTCTGCTTCTGATAAACGGGTCTAAAGAATTGATATCTTCAGAAGTGGTTAAAACAGTGGGGAGTCTTCCGTTTGATCGGTGATTGAGTATCTGATTCAATTTCTCCGCCGACCAGCTACTTACGCTGTGGTCAGTTATACCGTCCAGGATTAATATTGGTGCATTTTTAACCTGGTCGAACAAGTCATCGTAGTCAAAGTCCAAATTATTTGTATAACTAGCTCTGAGGTGATCCATTAAATCAGGGACATATATAAAGAAGGCGGGCTTTCCCGTTGAAATACACCTGTTAGCTATTGCCGCGGAAAGATGGGTTTTGCCGGACCCATGTGGGCCATTGATCAATATCCAGCCACTCGGACCTTCGGAGTAATTGGAACAGGTTATGAAAGCTTCACGAAAAATGTCGCCTCCGTCCTGCTGAGTTGACTCATTTTTCAGATCCAAGGTTTCAAAAGTGTAGCGTGAGAGAGACCCTAAGTTACTGTATGAAAGTAGCCTGGTCGTCATTTCTTCCTGTTTTACATTTTTTCGGCATACACAAGATCTTATCGATCCAAAGTCTTGGTGACCTGTTGGAAGTTTGGGAGTTAGCCACCCTTTATCGTTGCATATATCACAATTTATAGGCGGATCTAGATCTATATTTTGAGAGAGATCGTTGCTTCTGTTAGCTTTAAATGTATCTAGCTTTGCCAGAATGCTTCCTAGATTCTCCATTTTGTTTTCCCTCTATTTCCCAACGTTCTAGTATTCTCGAAATATATCTCCAATTTCTTGAATTGAGAGATACAGCCTCTGTTATCGCCTCCTCTATCCACTCCACAGGGTATCTTTGTTCCGCTTCTCCGATTTTTTCTGCCACAATTGGAGTTAATATACCAATATTCTGTTCGTAAAGAGAATATATATTTGGTCTATCTTCGCCCGTTTCCCAGGGTTCAAAATCAGATTGGTGTTCAAAATCCTTCATTTTCCCGATTGCTTGCCTTTCGAATTCCGTGTTCAAGAAATATGCGAATGCGCCTGTATCTTTTCTGTTGATTTTGATTAATATTTTCCGTTTTTCTGAAGATTCCAAAGACTGAAGGATATGTGTTCTCCGACTATCCAGATCCATCGAGCCTATGCCGACTGAAAGAACACGATCCGCCAGCAGTTCGTCTATGGACACATACCTTTCCAAACCCTTTTTATTGTGTATTAGACGGATAATCCGGAGAATTATTTTTAACTCAGTTATATCTTGTATTTCCTGCAATAATTCCCCGAATACAGGAGCAGGAACGGGTATGTACCTCACTCCTTTTATAAACCCTTGAAATGCCATTATGCACTTACTGAATCTTGCTGATAAATTTCTAGATTCTCAAATTTAACAAAACGTTCTTGAAAATAAAGCTTTATTCCCCCAGTTCGACCATTTCTATGTTTGGCTACTATTATGTCTGCAATATTAGCTGGATATTCTTGAGTTGGATATCGTTTTTCCCAGGCCTCAGGGTCGACGTATCTATCTTCACGATGTATGAAAGCAACTACATCAGCGTCTTGTTCTATGCTGCCACTTTCTCGTAAATCGGATAACATGGGCCGGTGATCTGGACGTTGTTCTATTGCTCGGCTTAGCTGTGAGCAGGCTAGCACCGGTACGTTAAGATCTCTAGCCATACCTTTCAACGATCTTGATATTTCCCCCATTTCCTGAACCCTGTTGTTATTTCTACCACCACTGCCATTTATCAGTTGCAAATAGTCCACAATTATTAGGTCTAGACCTTTCTCTGTTTGAAGGCGTCTAGCTTTGCTACGCATCTCAACGATCGTTTGAAATGGAGTGTCGTCGATGTATAGGGGAAGGTCAGAAAGATTGCCAATTGCATCGACGAGTCTTTGCTCTTCCAATTCATTGATTAATTGAAGCCGCAGTCTATGGCTATCTACAAGGGCTTCACTAGAAAGAAGGCGGAGGGCTATCTGTGCGGCACTCATTTCTAGACTGAAAATACCAACATTGTTACCATTAGCCGCCGCTGCAGCTGCCATGTTAATGGCCAGGGTACTTTTCCCTAGACTAGGCCTCGCGGCCACTATTAGTAGGTCAGATCGCTGCATTCCACCTCCCAAAAGCTGGTCAAATTGATTGTAACCACTTTGGACAGGCGCTAACGTATTTATGTCCGGTTGTAGACTTTCAGCCATATAATTGTCGAGAACCTCACGCAATGTGGTGAAATCCCTTGTTCCTCCTTCGGAACGGATGCCGAAAAGAAGCTCTTCTGCCCGATTTAACGATTCGGCGGTGTCAGGTGAACTTTCATACCCTATGGTTGCAATAGAGCCGGCAGCTTGCACAAGTTGCCGCATAATGGATGTTCTTTGGACTATTTGAGCGAAATGCAGTATGTGAGCCGGGCTTGGCACCCCATTGACCATATCTGATAGATGAACCGATCCTCCTACAGACTCCAATTTTTCTTGGAGGGACAATTCGTGAGCTACGGTTACCTGGTTTATGACCTCATTTCTGCCAGCTAAATTCAAACAAGCCTCAAAGCAGTATCGGTTTTTTTCCAGGTAAAAATCAGTGGGTTTCAATATGGAAGACACTTTTGACAATGAATCTCCGTCTAGTAACAAAGATCCTATGACTGAGTGTTCAGCTTCGATATCGTGTGGCAGAGTTCTATCGGTGTACAACCCAATCTCCCGGGGTCCAATTTGGCGTATGGGTTGTCGATTATCACATGATCAGTTCCACGCAATCAAGTCAAAATGCTATCGACAATTCAGTTTCCGGTTACTCTTGGGAGTCTTCCTCTGGTTCGGCTTCTGTCGTATTACTTTCTTCGAGCGTAATAGAAGATACTTGAACCTCTTCTGGTGTATCCGAGTTCGAGGTTTCTATAGGGTTCCCATCCAATTCACCTTCCGGTGACAACTTGTCCTCATTCGACTCTTCGTTTTCTTGAGCAACCATCTCAAAAGGGTCGGTGCCGGTGGCGTAAACAGTAACTTTTATTAGAGCATTCACATCTGAGTAAAGTCTTAGAGGGACTTCGTATGTCCCTACCTCTCTGATGGGATCATCAAGTTGTACCAATCTCCTTTCAATTTCTATGCCAGTCTCTTCCGCCAATGCATCAGCTACCATGGTGCCAGTCACGGACCCGTAAAGCCGATTATTGGATCCAGCTCGCATTTCAATACCTATTTCCGTCCCGTCTAGGGTTTCAGCCAAATTTTTCATTTCATCCAGCCGATATGTCCTGGAAATGGCAGCACCCTTGGTTAGTTTGTGAATTCTTTGTAGGTTGTTGTGGGTGGCCGGCGCGGCAAGATTTTTAGGGATAAGGTAATTTCTTGCAAATCCATTTTTTACTTCCTTAATCTCTCCCCCTAATGCAACCCCTTCAACATCTTCTATAAAGACAACTCTCATTGTTAATAGTCCTGTAACCCGCAAGTCTGATCGTATTTATGACAGGTTCGTGTTTGTTTTTTTGTGTTCGGCAAGAGCGGGAATTATAACATATTGGCTTAAGTTCTTATTGAATTACTGGGGGTCTTTAGGTTCGTCGATTATGCGATATTCTCCTTCAACAATATCGGGTTCTTTCTGTCGATTTTCTTTTGTTTTGGAATTTTTCATTGTATCGGATAGTTTTCTGAGTGGGCCAAAAATCATAAAAATTATTATTGAGCCCACAAGAATGACAATGTCATCTAAAAACCCTAGGATCGGCAGCATGTCGGGGACGATGTCAAATGGTAAGATGACATAAGCAAGGCCTAGGGCAGGTAAGAGCTTGTATTTGATAGGGATTCTTCTATCAAGCATTAATTTCAAGAAAATTATTGGTAACCGGCCCATGTTTTTCGCTTTTGTTGTGATTATTTTATGTCTATCTTAGATTTTATTATATTTCTGGATATAAGGCTTGTTGAGATTACCATTGGGGTGAAAAATTGATCGTCATTTTGGAAGGAAAAGATGAATTCAGGCTTTCAGAGCGTGTATCTGAGTTTCGCCTAACAGTAACCCCGCCGGAGATGTCGGATATCAATACCACCATGTTAGATGGAAATGTGGTAACCGTAGAGGAATTGTTGACATCATTATCAACAGTCCCGTTTATGGCTGATAGGCGGTTAGTCATTGTGGAGGGTTTACTTAATAGGTTGAGTGGTGTGGATAAAAGATCTGCCGGTTTGAAAAAAGATTTAGCTGAGTGGCTTAACTTTCCAGATCTATTAACGAATTTGCCTCCAACAGCCAATTTATTGCTAATTGAGAGAGAATCATTACCTTCTAATAAATTCGTGTCCACTATTTCTAAACTTGGACAGGTTGAAAAATTTTCACCGCTTAGACATCGGGAACTATTAGGATGGATAAACACCCGCTGTTCAAAATTGGGTCTCAACATCGAACGCTCTGCGGTAACTCTTATAGCCGATTCCGTAGGAAGCGAATTGCGTTTAATCGATTCTGAACTAAACAAAATCAAAACCTACTCGCGTGGACGTTTAATAACTAAAGAAGATATAACCCTCATGGTGCCTTATGTGCGACAGCAAAATGTGTTTAGAGTTGTAGATTCTGTATTAGAAGGTCGGACTAGAGATGCTCTAAATGCTTCATTAATGCTTATAGGTTTGGGAGAATCACCTTCTGGAATTGTGAGGATGATAGAAAGACAACTTCGCTTTCTAATACTGGCTAAAAATTTATTGAGTCGGAAAATTCCACCAGGCGATATTGGCAAGCATATTAATTTGTTTGGCTATCCCTTGCAGAAGACTTTGGAGATGGAAAAAAAAATTTCCCAGGCCAGGATTATAAGTATGCACGATAAGCTTTTGAAATCTAATACTCGTGTAAGGGAAGGAAAATTAACTGAACAAGAATCCTTTCACCTACTGATATCAGAACTTCGTTAACTGCCTGTTATACAGGGTGAATATCCAATTTTCTAGCATCGTATCTGCCGGATTTTATCGAAACTATGAGGTCATCTAATCCAGTAATTTTGTCATAAAATTCTGTGGCATAAGTGCCTATATCAGATAGTTTGTGTGCATCGCTTGCCCCGGTCCCAGGCATTTTAAGTTCCTTGGCCAAATTGCCAGAAAATTCATTTTCTTTTTCCGTTCCCCTGCCGTTTCTTATTTCTATGCCGTCCACCATGCCAAACACCTCATTTCTCAACCCCCGGCGTATCATTTCGGAATAGGAAGTTTTATCCTGAGGGGCAGTTTCGCGGTACACCCTTCGATATGGGTGGGCAACCACTATAGCGCCGCCTGCCTCATCTACAAGGTCTTTTACAAAGGTTGATTTGTGCATTCCGAAAATATATTCAGTCAAACCATACACTAATAAATGGCCCTCTTCGGTGGTTACTTCGCATCCTGGGATTACTAGAAAATCATTATCTTTGCCGAGTTTTTCCACTTCTGAAGGATTCCAAAATCCGTCATGATCAGTCAAACAAACTCCATCCAAGCCAATCAATTTTGCTCGAGTGATGAGTTCTTCTGGGGTCAGGGTGCTGTCGTCAGAGGTCGGGTATGTATGGGTATGAATATCTATCAGCATGTGTATTGATTGTATTATATGTTACTGATGGTCATGCTATGTATTTCCAAAGGTAGCTTAGAATCGATTATAAATAAGGGGCTGCGGCAGCTATGTTACATAACCTTGAGTTGAATCGTGTCAACCTTATTGATATTATATAAGTTGGACGATGAAAATTTATTTGTAGTGGGGGCGATAACATGGTTTTAAGTCCAGATAGGTTTACTGATCAGGCCCAAGAGGTAATAGCTGCCTCTCAGGACATACTCAACAGGTATAGACACAACCAGTGGGATTCCGAACATCTGTTTATGGCTTTAATTGAGCAGGAAAAAGGGGTCCCTTCCGAAATTTTCAGTGTTTTAGGTGTGAATCTAGAGGCTCTGCATGCCGCTCTTCACGCTAACCTGGAAGAGGATGACAGGGTGGCTGGTCAAGCAAATCAAATCTTTATTACTCCCAGATTATCTGAATTGTTTGAAAGGGCCGACGACGAATCCCAAAGGTTAAATGATGAATTTATTGGAACGGAACACATTCTTATAGCACTCACTGAGGAAGAGACAGGAGTATCAGCCGAACTACTGAGTGGGTTTAAAGTCACAACTGAGGAGGTATATAAAGCTCTTCAAGGTATTCGGGGATCCCATAGAATTACAGATCAAAGAGCCGAAAGTCGATATAGGTCTTTAGAAAAATTTGCCACGGATTTGACTCTGTTGGCCGAAAAGGGTCGCTTGGACCCTATTGTTGGGCGTGATGTAGAAATATCCAGAGTCATGCAGACGTTGATACGGAGAACGAAAAACAACCCAGTAATAATCGGTGGGGCTGGTGTAGGTAAAACAGCTTTGGCAGAAGGCCTGGCGCAAAGGATAGTCGCTGGAGATGTCCCATTCGAGCTTAGGTCAAAGAGAATTCTTGCCTTAGACATGGGATCCTTGCTTGCTGGGTCAAAATTTCGCGGTGAGTTCGAAGAGAGACTAAAAGCTGTTATGGACGAAGTAAAACAGTCGAACGGTCAAGTCATGCTTTTTATCGACGAAATTCATACCGTGGTTGGTGCTGGAGCTACCGACGGTAGCCTTGATGCCAGTAACATGATGAAACCCGCTCTCGCCAGAGGCGAACTTCAGTGTTTGGGCGCTACGACGGAAGAAGAATACACCAGGTACATTGAATCTGATGCAGCTCTTGAAAGAAGATTCCAGCCGATTCTGGTTGAAGAGCCAGATATAGATACTAGTATAGAAATGCTGAAGGCTCTCCGCCCCAAATATGAAGCCCATCACAGGCTGAAAATACAGGATGAAGCCCTTAAATCCTCAGTAGTGTTGAGTCATAGATATATATCTGGGAGGTTACTGCCAGATAAAGCTGTCGATTTAATAGATGAAGCGGCAAGTAAAATTCGAATTGATGAACAGCTCCACCCAATGTCTTTGAGAGAAAAAGAATCTAAACTTCGTCAGCTACAGATAGAAGAGATAGCTTCCTCTGAGATGGGGGATTACGAGAAGGCGGCAGAAACCAAGGCGGAAATAGCCCGAATTGGGGAAAACTATACAGATGAAAAAAACCAATTAAACAGTTTCGAAACTTCTGAACGGCAAGTAACTTCCGAGGATATAGCTTCCCTCATTGCTACTTGGACAGGCATACCTGTTGAAAGATTGTTAGAAAGTGAGGCTGACAAACTTCTTAGCATGGAATCTCGCATCCAAAGTAGGCTTGTTGGTCAACAAGAAGCCGTTGAAGCAGTTTGTGAAGCCGTAAGAAGAGGACGTGCTGGGATCAAGGACGAAAATAGACCAATAGGGAGTTTTATATTT
>DJMH01000011.1:2254-3284 GCA_002435305.1 Dehalococcoidia bacterium UBA6495 | reverse complement strand
TTTGACGATGAGGAAAATATGGTACGTCTGGATATGAGTGAATATATGGAGCCTCACTCAGTAGCAAGGATGATAGGCTCTCCCCCAGGATACGTGGGTTATTCTGATGGTGGTCAACTGACAGAAGCCGTGAGGAAAAGGCCTTTCAAGGTTATCCTTTTTGATGAGATAGAAAAAGCACATCCTGATGTTTTCAATATATTGTTGCAAATTCTCGAAGACGGAAGGCTTACTGATGGCCAAGGTAGAGTCGTAGATTTCAAAAACACGGTAATAATCATGACCAGTAACTTAGGGTCGTCGATTAGCACTTCTGAGCCGTTAGGCTTTTTGAGAGACATGGATAGCTCAAAAGACAGCGAAAAATTAAGAATTTCAATAGAAGACGCGCTAAAGAAGTCATTCAGGCCAGAATTCTTGAACAGGGTCGACGAAATTTTGATATTCCAACCTATTTCGGAAGAAGACCAACTCCAAATAGTGGATATTATGATAGAAAGCCTAAGGGGAAAACTCGTGGAGCATGGCATTGATCTAGAATTGTCCGAAGCCGCTAAATCTTGGATTACGTCCGACGGATTTGATAGAGAATATGGCGCCAGGCCCCTTAGGCGTAGCATTAGAAAAAATATTGAAAATCCTTTGTCAACCGCCCTTATAAAAGGGGATTTTGATAACGGAGACCGCATATACGTGGACCTGGTGGAAGAAAAAATTATCCTGGAAAAGAGGACAAAGTACGAATCCATTGGAATTTAGGATTTGGGTTTTATTCTTGATCCATTAGATTGGTATCCTTATAATTTGAATGGAAACTCAGTAAATTGTTTTAAGGTGGTTATATGGACCAGACATCTGAACGGAAAAAGTTTTTTTCGCGTAGAACTTTTTTAAAAGGTTTGCCGATTGGTATAATTGGAGCGGCAGCAATAAGTATCGTAGGTTCGAGAATGATGACTTCTGCCTTAAATAGGAGACCGCCTTCATCTAAGAAAGGCTCCATTTTTTCTCCAAAAGATGTCTAGGCTCA
>DJMH01000011.1:0-1859 GCA_002435305.1 Dehalococcoidia bacterium UBA6495 | reverse complement strand
TAGTGGACTGATCGTAGGTTGCTGGGATGTGTGGAAGGAGATGGCAGCTAGTTTCGGAATCCCTTCCTTTTTCAAACGGGTTAAGATTTCAATTGTTTTAAATCGACTGATATACTCGTTTGTCAGAGTTGGGAGAGATGGCCGAGCGGACTAAGGCGCTGGTCTCGAAAACCAGTATGGGAGTAATCTCATCGTGGGTTCGAATCCCACTCTCTCCGCCGCAGCGGAACCGGAACAGTCAATATGGAGAGATGCTAGAGTGGCCGAATAGGCGCGACTGGAAATCGCGTGTTCCCTCACAAGGGGAACCGTGGGTTCGAATCCCACTCTCTCCGCCATGACCAGCATTTTGGTTGTATGGACATTCGTTGACAGATAATAATTTGTTATTGACGATTGAGTGTTTCGTTAAAGTATTATTAGGGCCTGCAATTTATACTTATTGAAAATTTTGTTTAATTAAGTCGTTTATTAATGTAATTTTGGTGATAAAGAGTAATGGCTAAAGACCTTGTGATAGTTGAATCTCCTGCAAAAGCTAGGACAGTGGGTAGGTTTCTAGGTAAAGATTATGATGTGAAGGCCTCTATGGGGCATGTAAGAGACTTGCCTAGGAAAAAATTAGGTGTGGAAATTGGGGATAACGGGTTTATTCCGACCTACACCGTCACCAACCGACAAATCGTTTCCGAATTAAAAAAAGCGGCTGCAACAGCCGGTACAGTTTACTTGGCCACGGACCCTGATAGAGAGGGCGAGGCAATATCTTGGCATCTCGTCGAGGCTGCCAAGATTGATGTGAATAAAACTCAAAGAGTTGTATTTCATGAGATAACGAAACCCGCAATTGAAGAGGCTTTTGCAAACACTCGCGACATTGATGTGGACCTTGTTGATGCACAGCAGGCCCGGCGGGTGTTGGATAGGCTAGTTGGTTATATCTTAAGCCCAGTACTTTGGAGTAAGGTGAAAAAAGGAACCTCTGCTGGACGCGTTCAGTCTGTCGCCTTGCGAATGGTTGTTGACCGCCAGGACGAAATAGACGCATTCAAGCCGGTGGAATACTGGACTATCGATGCCTTGCTGGGTGTAAAGCCTAAAGAAAACTTGCTGGAAGCTTCTTTGGTCTCAATAGAAGGTTCTAAGAAAAAGCCCGAAATAAGCAATGAAAACGACGCTGCATTAATACTCAAGGATTTGAAAGGTTCTGGATTTGTGGTTCAAAGCTACATAACCAAAGAAAGTAAACGAAGACCTTCTGCTCCTTTTATTACGAGTACTTTGCAGCAGGAAGCCTCCCGAAGATTGAGGTTTTCCGCCTCTAGAACCATGATACTTGCTCAGCAACTTTATGAGGGGATTGACATGGGCGCCGCAGGAGTTGAGGGGTTGATAACCTACATGCGAACGGACTCCACCAATGTTTCAGCTGTAGCGCTCACTGAGGCAAGTGAATATATAAATGACAAGTATGGTTCAGGCTATGCTCTTGAAAAACCTAGGATTTTTTCAAAAAAGGTGCAGGGCGCCCAGGAAGCTCATGAAGCTATAAGGCCAACTTCAGTGTTGAGGACTCCGGAGACATTGCGGCATAAATTAGATAGAGACCAATATCGTTTGTACGATCTTATATGGAAGCGTTTGGTAGCAAGCCAGATGGCCGAGGCACTATATGACAGGACTACCGTAGATTTTGGTGCGAAAAGTGTGTCTTCAGCAAAAGCTTATACGTTCAGGTCCACTGGGTCTGTCTTGAAATTTGACGGTTTTAGGGTCCTTTACACAGAGGCCAAGGACGATGAAACCGAAGAGGAAGAAAAAGGGCTTCCAATCCTTTCCAATGGTCAGGAAATGCACTG
>DJMH01000098.1:10693-11904 GCA_002435305.1 Dehalococcoidia bacterium UBA6495 | reverse complement strand
CCTTCAACAAATAAGTTTGGACTAAAATTCGTTCCTTTACAGTAAAGAAGGGGGTCAAATGGGAAAGCTATTTAGCCTTCAGGCGTTGTCAACAACCCTGGTTTTCTCAGCAATATTATTCGTATTATCAGCATGTGGTGCTGCCGGTGTAGCAGGCGCTGCCGGCTTGCCTGGTCATCCAGGTAGTCCCGGTAGTCCTGGAGTAGCTGGTTCTCAGGGACCGCAAGGAGAACCTGGTCTTCCAGGTTTACCTGGTAACCCTGGTCCAGGCGGTGCTCCTGGCCTTCAAGGACCAGCAGGCCCCGATGGTTCTGACGCTGTAGCGCCAGAGGGTAATATAGCTGTTAGTAAGTCTAAGGTAACAATGTCTGAGGAATTTAGTGTTTCTGGTTCGGGCTTTCAGCCAAATGAACCAGTCGTGATACAGCTTAGAATCGACTCAACTTTGTCACCAATTATTGGTGGTGGAAGAGGGTCTCAGGTAACTGCTAATGGTGCAGGAGCCTTTGAGGTATCGTTTGATTTCGTGTCTGAAAAGGGCGCTATCATAAGTAGGGCAGGCGGTCCTTCTACTGTGTTCGCACAGGGTGGAAAAGGTAGCAAAGCAAGTGCCCCCATAACAATAGTGTCAAGAGCAGCTGCTCCAGTTGGGACCGTATCGGCTAGCTTGGCAGCGACACCAGCAGAGGCTGGTGGCACTTCCCTTGTTTACGGCGCAGGATTTGAAGCTGGTGAAATGGTTAGCATCATCGGTGTTGGTGCAGCTGACGGAGTAGATAAGATAATGGCAGGAGGAGAAGCAAATGCTTCAGGTGCCTTCCAAATCGACGTTAAGGCCACTCTGGATGCTGGCCTCTATACGCTTACTGCCAGAGGCTCCTCTAATTCAGAAGCCACCGCTCCGTTACTAGTAACTGATAAATAAGCAAACTGAATTCCTAACTGAATCAAAATGGTTAGGTAACACAGGACTTAGCTGATAGAAGGCTTTCAAACTTAATTGTTTGGAAGCCTTCTAGGTTTTAGTATATGAAACCCTCACAATTGGTGGCGAACCAATTCTTTGGTTTTGAATGTTAGAAGTGCTTGAGGAAAGTAAGATCAGTAACCATTAGAGGCTACATATATTTCGTCAAAATACTGGGTATGCTTAGGTTATTAGATATTTTAAGTTATCGAACAAGTTGGATCGGCCCTGGGCGCCAACAATC
>DJMH01000098.1:0-10298 GCA_002435305.1 Dehalococcoidia bacterium UBA6495 | reverse complement strand
GGTTTAGCTTTCTCAAACCTATTAGGTTTTAAGGATCTTTATTTCCCTAAGTCTTCTGCCAACTGTAGAAATCACTTCAATAGAAAGGTTGTTGTAGGAAAAGGCATCTCCGGGGCTTGGGATTTTTCCAAGTTCGTGTAAAACGAATCCTCCGATAGTGTCAAACCCTTCACCTTCAAAAGAGACTCCGATAGAAAGAGCGATGTCATCGATGGCTATGCTAGCGTCCATGTAGAATTCATTCTTTTCTACTTCCCTTATTCCTAGATCACGTGTATCAAATTCGTCATGAAGCTCTCCGACGATTTCTTCTACTAAATCTTCCACTGTAACAAGACCTGATACTCCACCGTATTCGTCTATCACTATAGCCATCTGCATTCGTTTGTCTTGGAAGTCAGTTAACAAAAACTCTAATGTTTTTGATTCAGGTATAAACAGCACTGGACGAAGGAATTCTTTCAATTCACTATTATTATTTGATTCCGCTGATCTTATTTGACCTAGGATGTCCATTGAATGTGCGATACCTTCAATTTGGTCCGTTTCATTTCTGTAAATTGGTATTTTGCTATGGCCTTCTCTGATCATTATGTCCACCACATCATTTATAGGTGTTGATATATCGGCAGTGATCATATCTACTCTGGGAATCATAATTTCCCTCACTACTGTTTTATCTAATTGGAAGACACCCCGTATCATTCGTACTTCATGTTCCTCGAGAGGTTCGCCTTCGTCGTCCATTTGCATCGCAATATTACTGTTTTCACTGATATCTGAAGGGTCTTCTTCTACAGTGCTTATCTCTATTAGACGTTCTTGAGAGCGTGTGATTGGTCTCAGAGTTGTGCCAATGAAAATAGCTATCCTATAGATCCGTACCGCGACCCTAGGCCCACTGTGCCGTCCAGCTACCTTTGCCATTGTCTCTAACACCCCTAGAACTATAAGGGCGGATATCGCTATGAGACTTATTCGTCCGAAATCATAGGATGTAAGTTGGTTCTCTGAGGGTTGATAAAATATGAAATAGCAATTTATCACTGCGGATGCTAGAGATATCGTTTTTATGATTGAAAATGCTGAATTCGACTGGTCGGCCTTACGGAAAAGATCCTCTAACTTCTCTAACCCGGACCTTTCCTCACTTCGCCATATGAATATGGATTCTCTGGTAACCGTACCAATTACATGTTGTACGAAGCTTATTAATGTGAAAAGTGTGATCGGAACTATAACAGTTAAACTTGATAAATCACTTATATCAGTGTCCAATTTGGCTTGGGTCTATGAAGACCTACCCTCCTTTAAAATACGAGCTGGGGAACCGACTCCTTTTGCAAAATCAGGTATATCCTTTGTGACTATTGATCCTGCCCCTGTGATAGATTGTTTCCCGATGGTCACTGGGGCGACCAGCTTTGTATCAGATCCGATGAAGGCGTTGTCCCTAATAGTGGTTCTATGTTTTTGTTTACCATCGTAGTTGCAGGTTATAGTCCCCGCCCCTATATTAACATTGGAGCCTATATCTGAGTCTCCAAGATAGCAATGGTGACCTGATTTTGTACCTTGACCTAAAGTACTGTTTTTTATTTCCACATAATTACCTATACTAACATCCTCGTTTAGGACCGACCCCTCTCTAATGTGGCTATATGGCCCAATCGATACGTTATCATGAATCGTGGTGCCTTCGATGGTAGAGGACCTTATCATACAAGAGGACCCGATAGAACTATTCGTAATTTCGCAATTTGGACCTATTTCGCAATTTGAAGAAATAGTGGTACTTCCTCTGATATGAGTGTTTGGAAAAATTACGGTGTCGGGGCCAACCAATACTTCCAGGTCAATGTATGTCGTATCAGGGTCTATAATTCTTACTCCAGTTTCCATTAGGCTTTCACAAGTCGTGGTTCTCAATATCACTTCGGCTTTTGCCAAATCTGATTTATTGTTTACTCCTATTATTTCCTGATAATCCGTATTAATGGACTCTATAGTCAAGTTTATACTTTCAGCAAAAGATATTAGGTCAGTGAGGAAAAACTCCCCAGACTTGGACGGTTTCAGGGATTCCAAGGCTGCCCATAACCATGAAGTTTTGAAACAATAGGCCCCTGCATTGACCTCATTGATAAGCAGTTGAGCTACATCGGCCTCAGATTCTTCTATTACGTTAATCACTTTCCCTTCATCGTTTCTAACTATACGTCCGAAGTCTCTAGGATCGGTGACTTGCCCAGTTAGTAAAGTAAGGTCAGCCTTAGATGTTTTGTGCTGCTTCATAAGGTCGGAAAGAGTTTTTGCCTTAATCAAAGGCATATCGCCATTTATGACAAGTATATTCTCAATGTTTGACGCCTTTTGCCTACATTGCAATAAAGCGTGTCCGCTTCCTTTGGGGTGTTTTTGGATCGCAATAGCTATCTTTCCCTCGAGGGTTTCTTTGAATGGTTCATGGCAGGATGGTACGACAGCAATGATATCGTGTACCCCAGCCTTAATTATCGAATCCATAACTAGGGCTATCATTGGTTTTCCAGACAGCTTATGCAACACCTTAGGTAGACTAGATTTCATTCTAGTTCCCGGCCCGGCTGCTAATATAATCGCTTTGAAGTCAGGCATTATGTTCATTAAAGGCAATTTGATTAATCAGTATTTCACCAACTGTACCACCACATAATTATTACAAGTCTACTGAGCTGTAATTCCTCCATCTATGACCAATTCTGATCCTGTCATATATGAAGATTCATCAGAGGCTAGGAATAAGACACCCATAGCGACGTCTTCTATAGTTCCTATGCGTCCCAAAGGTATCCTGGATATAGAGTTTTGCCTTCCCTCCGGAGTGGATATATTATCTGCGATCATATCCGTGTCTATTGGACCGGGGTGAACAGAATTAGCTCTTATGTTATCCGAAGCATGCTGTATTGCGGTGAATTTGGTAAAAAGTCTAACCCCACCCTTTGATGCACCATAGGCTCCGCCTCCTTGGTTTCCCACTAGCCCTGCGGTAGAAGAGATGTTGATAATTGAACCACCTCCGGAATGGCGCATTTCCGGAATAGAATATTTGGTGCCCAGGAAAACCCCTTTGAGGTTCACTGCCATTATTAAGTCAAATTCCTCACTCGATGCCTCTTCAATTGGTATCCTACTATATATGCCAGCATTATTTACCAGTACAGTTAAACTCTGATATTTTTCGATGGTACTTTTGATACAATCTTTCCAGCCGGTAGGAGAGGTCACATCTAGGTATATTCCAACAGCCTCACCCCCTGATTTCACTATATTCTGGGCATTTGATACGCATGATTCTATGTCTACATCTGCCAATACAACCTTGGCACCCTCTTTTGCAAAAAGAGCCGCCTCAAAGGCTCCCTGTCCTTTCGCCGCTCCAGAAATTATTGCCACCTTGTTTTCCAGCCTTCCCATGATGCTATACCTCTATGGCAGATTGTTATTAGGTATTCTATCTCAGAAGGGGTCCTTATATCATCTAAATCTTGTAATTCAGATAGACTCACCTATATCAATTGACAGAACACTTGTTCTGTTCTAAAATGTTCTAAATTAGATTATTCTACAAGGTGCTCCTATGAATCAATCGTTACAGTTGACCTTATCTCTGACCCATGAAGCTGGCCGCTATGCTACCTTTCAAAATGGCCTAAATATAGACAGTGGCCAAGAGGTTTTGTATCTTGGGAATGTTAGTGGTGGACCAATTACTGGTAGCAGGGGTATCGTAAAAAAACTTTATGCTAATAAAGCTGTTGTAGATATGGGACATGTAGGGACGTGGAATGTACCATATTATTTTTTGGCTGACACAATCAAAGTTGCTTAATTAAAAAATCCTTCTTTTAGATGACTAGAGATCGTGGATGCGACCAGAATAGGCCTTTGAAGCGGTACATCGTGGATGCTATGCTCTAGCCATACCGTTTCGAATTTTTCTATGTGTTTTACTGCCTGAACTATCAAGTTTTTCCTAAGTGTTTGTCTGGAAGTTTCATCATCATTCAACCTAGCTGGCATGTTTAGTACCGGGCATTTTACTGAGGAAAATAAAGAGGAAGGTTGATGATTCCAGAAAGCTTCTACCACTTGCAAGTGATTACTTCTCTTAAATCGAGGTGTTATGGTCCCGTCGGGAATTTCTTGAAAGTTTGCCATTACAATATTAGCTAGATCGTTCTGAAGGGAGAGACTATCCCGCTCCCCCCAGTCTCTTTCTGCAATTCGTTGTCTAAGAAATTCTTCCGTTAGGTTGTTAAATAAAGGAGGAGCCATATCCACAAGGGCTTTTTCCAAAGAGTTACCTGGTATGGAAGATATTTCGATTAACCCTCCATCGATAAGGCAGAGACCGCTTATCATTTCAGGGTGATGGGCTGCAAAATTCAATGCAACACTACCTCCCCATGAATGACCAACCAACAATGGATTATCAATTTTATTGGTTTTTAGGAATAAATGTAAATCATTTGTGACCGTCTCGAAATCGTATCCCTGATTTGGTTTAGAGGACAATCCATGGCCTCTTTGGTCTATTGCTTTAACTGAATTGGTTTTTGCTAAAAGCGGGCCAACTAGATCCCAGATGCTACAATTTGATGCTAGCCCATGAATTAATACGATATTCTTGCCTTGACCACCCCAATCACGACAATTAATCAATATGGGTCCGATATCTATTAAATCGTCTTGGCTTTCTCGATTATTTATTACATAGCTCCCGGTATTGAACTATCCCATTGAGCATGTTTCAAAAACTCTTTGGATGTTTGGTAGATGAATTCAGATTCTTTTTCAAATCTAACAATGAAACCTTGTTGAAGAAGGTTAATTCTTATTTGAACATGGTCGACAGAAAACAGGTTTCTGTCTTTTATTCCTTCGTGAATCGCATCTTCCGAATATTCCTCACCTTCAGCAAAAGCCAGCATTATGAAATGAAGTGCAACCAATTTCTCTTTTAGCTCGGTCGGAAAATCAGGGAGCATTGCAATGTCATTTGTCCAACGATCGAAAAGGGTTCGGTAGTAGTCTGGGTCAATTGATAAATGCGGCACTTATTGGATATCCGCCATTATGAATCTTCTTATTCTTGTTCCTGTCCACTTGACTGACTTTTTAGGAAATTTTCAATTTCCTTCACCATATCGGTTCCAGTTGGCATCTCATTTTGAGAACTTTTTGCTTCATCATATTGGTGTTCGAGGCGAGATACGTATGAGCTGACATCAGGTTGTTTTGCGATCGCATTGGAGATTTCCTCCCTGAAAGCTTGTCCAGCTAAATCTAGTTCACTCATATCTAAGTCGATGTCCACAAGGCTTTTAAGCCGCTCAAGCAAGGCAAAACTAGTTACAGGATTTGGAGAAGTTTGTACATAATGAGGACAATGGCCCCAAATATTTGCATGAGGGATATGATTCTTCGCGCATGCTTCAGCGAAAGCAGAATGGATTCCGGTGGGTCCTTGATAACCAGAATTTCTTATTCCTAACCATCTCGCCTTTTTACTTAACTCCTTACTGCTAGCTCTACCAGTTATTCTAACTTCTCTAGTGTGCGGTACCGCGTCCAGTAAGGCGCCTAGCGATATAATTAGCTCAACTCCAGATAATTTCGCTACCTCTAGAACTGTATCAGAAAATGTTCTCCATTTAAGGTTTGGTTCGGTTCCCACATACATCAGAAGCCCATTATCTGGCTTCTCTTCAGGAATGTAGCTGTAGAATTCGTTTGCGGGCCACTTTATAATCCGGTCTTTCCGCCTGTTAATCCGGGTTTGAGGCCGGTTGACCGTGAAGTCATAATAATTTTCGGGATCTATCTCAGCAATCTTTTTACTTGGTAGCTTTCGTACCATGTACCTTATTGCCCTGGTGGCTGCCTCAGCAGCATCTGGCCATCCTGCGAAAGCTACCACCATAGTAGCAAGCTTTGTCTTAGGGGTCTCGTGAACGATCAAGCCGTCCATATGCTGCTCCGTTGCTGCTGAATTTATCCGAGTTTAACACTTTACACCATATAATCCAACAAATTTTTTTAAATGCCATGATATTGTGCTTAGGTCAAATGGGTTAATTAATTCTGTATATACTTGAAACCTAAAAATGCTAAGAATTTTCAATAGGTAGCCACACCATATGACATTATTATTACATTCATGGAAATTTGTAAGATATGAAATAACTAAGAACACCACCTGGTATTTTGTTTGGATTAAAGATGCTTCTGGCCGAGACACTTACGTTGAGTTCACAAAAGGCACTGAATCTGATGAGGTCGGAAGGTTGATGCATGAAATGCTTAATAAATTCAGATCCGAAGATCTGCCGGAAGAAAAATCGCTGGAAAAAAATCTAGGGTTGTCACGACAGGTAAAAAATGGCTCCACTATGGCAGTTGCCCTAAGTTCAGTTCGGAGTGCAATTAGTCAATTCCGTTCTATGGAAAGAAGTTTACCTTTATGTGAATACCTCAGTGGGAAAGCACCTGTATCTATAGATTTATATGCCAACATCAATAGGGGATTATTTGCAACTGATAGGTCACCGAATGATTTTGCGAAAGCCGCTTATGAGGCTGTTTGCAGGGGGTTTAAAGTCATCAAATGTGCCCCTTTTGATGAGGTAACTCACCCCAATCCTCAAGATATAAGTGGTGTTGTCAAGATTGGATTAAACAGGCTTTCGGCCGTTAGGGAAAGTGTTGGAATAGATGTTGAAATTCTCGTTGATTGCCATGGTAGATTCGAAGAATCATCATCTAAGATTGTAGCCTCTCTAATCCAACCGATAGGGATTGGTTGGTTTGAAGAACCTTTAGACCCGATTAATTATCCTGAACGATTAGCCAGAATTTCTAATGAAATCGCTATACCATTAGCGGGGGGAGAATCTGGGTATGGAGAAGAATTTTTTGATTCTCTTGTCCAACTCGAGTCAGTCCAAACTATCATGCCAGATATTAAATATTGTGGTGGAGTTCAGGAAGCTGTCCGAATCGCTAATAATGCTCACGATAACGGTATCAATTTCTCCCCTCATTGTCCGTCCGGCCCAATATCTCTTCTCGCCTCAGCCCACGTTTGCGCGGCATTAAATAAAAAGGTTTTACTGGAACATGCGATAGAAGAAATTGACTACAGGCATGAATTGATATCTCCACACGAGATTGTAAGAAACGGTCGTATTGAGATGCCGATGGGTATTGGGTTAGGGGCCGCCCTGTCAAAGACAGCTTTCAAAAAATATGGTGAATACTTTTCATTCTAGTTTTAGTGATAACTGGGTTATTTTTCAGCCAGCATGTCATAAGCCAAATGTAGCATGACTTTCGTTCCACTGACTAGACTTTTGATTCCTACAGATTCATCTGTCCCATGGGCTTTACTGAGCATCGGATCGTCGTCTGGGTGAGACCCTGAAAATCCGTAAGTAGTTACCCCCAGAGGTCTGGTAAACCTAGAATCTGTGAATCCAGTACTAATAGCCGGAACAAACTGCACGTCCTCTCGGTCTACAGCTTTTTTAGTAGCCTCATGCAAGCTGGTCATGAGTTCGGTTTCAAATGGGGATGAATTAGGAACAGCCATATAATCTATGGAATATTCCACTCCGGGTATCCCCTCTAATATTTTATCCAGCTCATCTCTGAGGTAATCGTCACTCTGGTGGGGTAACGTTCTCACGTCACAAGTGAGCCTAATTTGTTCCGGTACACTATTTGATTTAATTCCTCCATTAATCATAGTTGGAGTTATTGTCATTCTTGATAAAGCTCTAAGCATGGATGCAAACCTTGGGTTCTCTTCTTCTTGCTCTTTAATAATTTCATCTACGTTGTCGGATGATGGTTTGTGTTCGATCGCGAATGTAGACAAGTGTTCGAACAAACTGGTGGAAGTATCTCTTTCTGCCTCGTATCCTTCTATTCTATTAAGTACTTGAGACAATCTGAAAAGGGCGTTGGTTCCTTGCCATGGGACCGACGCATGTGAACTGACCCCTTTTACATCTATTTCGATTTGTAATCGGCCTTTTTCGCCGACCCCTAAAACATATGTTAAAGACCCTGCGGCCTCAATAGGGGATCCTCCTCCCTCGTTAACAGCGAACGGAGCCTGTAATTTCTCTGGATAGTTTTCTGCCAACCATCCAAATCCATATCTTCCTCCATGCTCTTCGTCAGCACCTGAAACTAGGGATAATCCGTCTTTTAATACCACTCCGTTTTGCTTTAACACCTTCATGGCCATCAATTGTGCCGAAAGGAGGCCTTTGCAATCCGAGGCGCCCCGGCCGTAGATTCGACCTTGATGTATTTCCGCACTGAATGGGGGAAAGGTCCATTTATCCTCATCTTCCACGGGCACGACATCTGTGTGTGACATGAATAAAAGGCCAAGCTTGCCAGAAGTCCCATCGATGTTGGCAATAATATTTCCTCTGTTCGGTGATGACTCCAGGATTTCAGATTCTATTCCTGCTTTAGATAACCAGTCTGATATGTATTTGCATACTGGAGTTTCGTCGCCTGTTGGCATAAATCCAGTATTAACTGACGGAATTCGAACTAAAGCCTGTTCTAACGCTATAAGATCTCCTTCCAAATCTTCGATTTGCTGAAACATTTGATCGAGGTTTGTCATTTTGTCACCTACATACAGTATTTTTACATTGTCGTTTCTAGAGTCATTAAAAGTGCGATGCTTTTGGCGTCTTGTATTTCTCCCAACCTTATAAGTTTTTGTATTCTCTTAATAGGTATTTTCTCAACTGAAATATCTTCGTCGAAATCTCGGGGCAGTCTTCTCTCTACTAAATCTTGAGCTAAATAGCCATAAATGTATTCATCCGTAAAACCGGGACTCGTCCAGAATCCAAATAATAGCCTAAGATTTCTTGAAGTGTATCCTACCTCTTCTTGGAGCTCTCGGATGGCGGCCATTTCCGGTTCTTCTCCAATTTCTATCATTCCAGCTGGCACTTCTAATAGGTCACTTTTCGCTGGGTGTCTATATTGTCGGACAAGAAGTACATTATTTTCCGAATCTACTGGAACGATAGCGACAGCTGGTCTGTGTTCAACGACCTCTCTTGAGGCTTTGATCCCGGTTTTTAGAAGCACATTATCAATTTTCACATTTATAATGCTACCCTGATAAATCTTCTTACTGTCTATAATTCGGTCAAGATCAAAATTTTCCATACTTTGTTTACTCTCCCGGATCTTCAGGTGGGCGTTGTGATCTGTATGCGAGGCCAAGTCGCATATTCAAAGCGGTATAAAAGAAATCTGGTTTTTCTGAACGTAAGAATCTAGCATTATAAGGACTTTTCTTTACTATAACTTTTTCTCCTGGATCCACATCTGAATCGACAAATCCATCTGCGCTGATAGACGCTAAATAATTCTTGGAAGCCTGAAGCTCAACGGTCGATTCTGGGTGGAGTACCAAAGCATCTCGAAGGCCTGTATGTGCTGCTACCGGCTGCAATATCATCATTTGAGCTTCAGGAAAAACTATGGGTCCTCCAGCTGAAAGGGCATAGCCTGTGCTTCCAGTCGCAGTAGATACTATTACAGCGTCAGCTCTGTAATTGGTTAAATGAACATGGTTTACAGAAGCTTCAAGTTCTACCAGTCTGGAGACTTTTCTGCTTCCAACTGTGATGTCGTTTAGAGCATGTATGGATAGTCTGGGCCCCCCACCTTTTGTAGGAATTACGTCGGCTTGCAGCATCATTCGTTTCTCAGTTCTTATACCGTTACCGTTGCCTTTTTCCGATTGGTAATTTATGTATTTAGGAAGTGCTGAAATAGCTTCCTCTGGTGTTAATTCCGCTATAAATCCCACCTTTCCCATCTTTATTCCAACGACAGGAAGTTCATAGGGACTTATTACTCTTACGGATCTTAGTATTGTCCCATCGCCGCCTACGACAATAACCAAGCTTGTTTCTTTTAGTTTTTCTGAGTGCTCAGAAAAATTTCCTGCTGAACTTAACCATGAAACACTTTCAATTCCTAATGAATCGATGATTTCGTTAGCCTTGACCTCTGTGGCAGGCATTTGAGAGTTGTATATGAAGGCAATCAATTTATTTTTTGACATGAACACCAACAGATATATGAGTGTTTACCGGTTTTTAAGTATCTATAGTATAAATACTAACTTATTTGCGTTAACCGATTAGGGTGTTTATAGCGTCACGGGCTAATTCGATAATAGGTTTCGGGAAAAAACCAAAAAA
>DJMH01000111.1:5479-5984 GCA_002435305.1 Dehalococcoidia bacterium UBA6495 | reverse complement strand
TTATCGGACGAGGGTAGTCATTATCAAGGTAATCTGACAGTCGTTTTCTTTCAGCAGAATTAGCCAGTCTGTCCATAACCGCTTCTGGGCCTCCTTCATGAGCATAACTTGGCAAAAAGCTCAGCGGAAAGCTACTGCCTGTAGGGTATGGATAAAGCTCAAGCGATACGTCGACTCCTTCACTAATAGCTTTATCAATTAGTTCGGTTTGGGCCTGCACCTGACCTGCAGTACCTTCATTTGTCCGAAAATGTGAGAAATGCACTTTCACACCAGATCTTCGCCCAATCTCTAGTGCCTCGGCTACGCCTCCACCTCCAAAGGCTCTATCGGTATTCTTATCCCTTAAGTGAGTCACATAGACCCCTTGGTACTCAGCAACAACCTTGCAAAGTTCTATCAGTTCTTGAGTGTCACTCCAGGCGTTAGGAAAATAAGACATCCCAGTAGCCAGCCCCACAGCATTTTGCTCCATGCCTTGTCTTATAAGGAGTTTTGCTTTCTC
>DJMH01000111.1:0-5072 GCA_002435305.1 Dehalococcoidia bacterium UBA6495 | reverse complement strand
ATACAGTAGGCCGTATTTATGGATACTTGGTTATGATAATGAGACTTAAAACTTGCTACTGATGACATATCTAGGTCAGGTGAGGGAAGTCCCAAAATACCAGAAAGATACTTTCTATTAGCAAGATAATTTTCCTTAGACAATGGAGCGTATGACAATCCGTCTTGGCCTAGTATCTCGGTAGTTACTCCTTGGCGAAGACTATTGGCATGCTGCGGATTTTCAAGAAGTTTCCCGTCAGAGTGGGTGTGGGTATCGATAAAACCAGGAGAAGCTGCAAGACCATCTCCTTCTATAACATATGTTCCTTCAACCTCATCTATACTACCAATTGCCTCTATACGATCATTTTTGGTCAATATATCGCCCAAAAATGGTGTGGAGCCTGTGCCATCATAAATTTTGCAATTTCGAATTAGTATTTTGGGAATTTGAATCAACCTCTGTAATTTGTTTGGGAGCCTTAATAGCGGCATTATACAGCTTGGCTTATTGCCAATGGAGCAACACATAAACTCTTGCATTCGGAACAGGAATAAAACCCTCTCTAAATGGGCAAACCCTAATATAAAGGGATAAATAATTTACTTTGATAAGGTATATTGCTAAAAATATATATTCAATGCGGAGGTATTATTATGATTTTCCATATCAGTGCACAACATGACCACAGTACTTGCACTAGAGTGCTGCATGGGCCAGAGGCTGTAAGGTCGGGGCAAGCTTGGGTTGAAGGAAATGACTCAGTAAAAGTTATAGGAGCATGGGGGTACCCGGTCTCTCATCGTAGTTTCGCGGTGGTTGAGGCAGATACATTTGAAGATGTCGCCTCCCTGTTAGAGTTTCACCTAGCTATGGGGCCTGTAGAAGTTTTACCCGTCAACGATAATGTCCAACGCCGAAAAGATATGGGTTATTGGGGGCAAAAATAAATCCTTGGTAAGCATAGTATCGACCCTCGTATTTGGGGTCGGTACTATGTTAATACCCGTAAATCTACGATTTATTTACTAATGGTTTAGAAGAATCAGTTACTCAGGTACCTCCTGAACAGATAATCGGTAGGTGCCTCGGCGGCCAGTTTTGTCGCCCCACCCATCATTTTTTATTAAATATTTTCTGGTTTTCCACAACGGCGAATTCCAATCGCCGAAGGGAAATAATCCGAAATATTAACCTATTTAATCCTCAGAAGGAATTCTAACCTCAACGTTACCCGCTCTCTCTTCCTGTAGAAGGTGATAGACCCTGTAATTTAAATCAGCCCATTCCTTCCTGTTTACGGCTGCCGTCATGTCATTGTAGGTCCCAGTGGCTATCTGAAGAGGTACGTTAAGTTCACGTCCCAATTCCAACACCAATGCCATATCCTTTCGAGATATCGCGAAGGTTGATTCCGACCCGGTTCCTCCGTCAAATTTACCCTGCAAATACGTATCCGGCATGGAAACATTAAGGATTCGTCCGCTGCCACCGGCACCATTTCTTATGCACTGCATGAGCGTCTCTGGGGGCACTCCTGCCTTTACACCAAGGGTGAGTGATTCAACCAATAAACGTTCCAAGCCATATTGGAACATGTTATTTGCCAATTTACAGATCGTTGCAGACCCTATTTCGCCCGTGTAGGTAACCTTATTACCAAAGGATTCAAAGATTGGTTTGAGCTTCATATAGATGTTCTCATAGCCTCCCACCATTATTGATAAAACCCCATTTAACGTCACACCGTTTTCATCTGATCGGCGTCCGCTTACAGGAGCATCTAATATTGAGGCACCCTTAGAAGAAAATGTTTCCTGCAGTCTCCTCATTAATTCAGGAGAGCTTGTACTAAGGTCTGCCCAGACTGAGTCACTAGTTATCCCGTCGATTATCCCATCCTCACCTGTGGCAACAGCTTCAACTTCAGTGGGACCTGGTAAAGAAGTAAATATTATGTCGCTTTTTTGTGCCAGCTCCTTAGGAGTATCTGCCCATGTAGCCCCTAGTTCCAATGCAAGTAAAGCAGCTTCTCTGTTTATATCATGCACAGTTACGTTGTAGTTCTTTTGTATTAAAGCAAGGCACATATGCTGTCCCATATTGCCAAGACCGATAAACCCGATATTTATGTCATCCATTTATTGTTACTCCTTTGCGATCAGATACAATGCGTCCCAAATGGGTACACGATATCACCTAATAGAGATGCTCTGATTAACGAAGTCAGGGCCGGTTAACATTTACACCGAGGGGGCCTGACATGAACTCAAGCAATAGACCCGTAGCAGTTGTCATAGGAGCCACATCCAAATGGCAATCTGATGGACGAAACACAAGATTGGTTCATGGTGACAATCTTGACGATAGTCATTTACCTGTAGGGGTTCGTTGGGGTGTAGGGGGCGCCATAGCTCAAAAATTCGCTCAGGAAGGTTTCTTCGTAATACTAACCACCCGTACGGCGTCAAATGCTTCTAAACTTCAAGAGGCTATCATTGACCAGGGTGGCGAAAGCATGATTGTCGAACTAGATTTGGTATCGAGCGACTCGATATCAACTGCATTTTCCCAAATACGGGAACAGGCCGGAGATCCTGAAGTTCTAATCTACAACGCAGGTTATCTTGAAGGTCGGGACCTTCCACCTGAAAAAGAATTGCTTGAACATATTCCACTTGAAATGCTTGAGACCGCGCAACACATCTCAGTTCGAGGGCCATTTTTAGTAGCTAAAGAAGTGATGCCATCAATGCGAGAAAAAGGTCAAGGTTCCTTCCTGTTTTCCAATAATGCTCAATCACTGCGTGGTAGAAAACGGATGACGGGGCAGTCACTTTATTACCCTCGAGTGATGATGCGCACTTTAGCTCAAGTGCTCACTGAAGAGTATTCAGAATTTGGAGTTCATGTAGCCAATGTAGTCATTGACGGTACTATCGACTCTCCAGGGACAAGAGCTATGCCAAGATCTCAGCAGAACCCTGAATTGATAATAAATCCTGTCAAGATCGCCGAAGCTTTTTACTACCTTCATACCCAGGATAAATCGTGTTGGACTCATGAACTCCAGCTCACCCCATATCCTACCAAGCCAAGTTTCTAGAAACTGAATCTATCTGATTTCATCACATCTATTTACACCACCTGAGTAACAGGTTGAGACTTTAATACCCAAATTTCATGCATCCCCCAAAGCTTGTTTCACATACACCGATAGCGGCCAAATTTCTCGCCAGGGTTAATAGATTTGTCATCAGATGCTACCAAGAAAATGTCGGTGAAATTGAGGCCTACATGGCTAATCCTGGTAGGCTGGGTGAATTGTTGTTACCAGGTGCGGACCTTCTTATTGAGAAGGTGGATGATGATACTTCCAGAAAATTGCGTTACTCCGCCAGTGCTGTGCTGACCGATAATTCGCACATAGGCCTAAACACTCAACAAACTAATACCTTAGCTAGATATTTATTAAAGAAGAGCCTCGTTCCCACCCTTGAAAAATCAGAGATTGTGAGTGAAGAATTTCATGTAGGTAAAAATCGTTTTGATTTTCTTATGCAGGAAAACGACCAGAAATTCCTGCTAGAAGTCAAATCGGTCACTTTAAGTTCCAATGGTATCTCGATGTTTCCAGATGCAATTACAGAGAGAGGAACCCGCCATTTAAACGAATTGTCACAACTAAATGAATCAGGAATCAAACCCACCGTATTATTTATTTCTCAAGGGTCAGGTGATGATCTATTTATGCCGGATTACCACACAGATCTGGTATTTTCGCAGACCTTATTATCTTTAAAAGATTACCTCAGCATCATTCCAATTGAAATTAAGTGGAAGTCTAATCTTGAGTTAAGTGACCGTGTAAAACTGCTTGAAATACCTTGGAGATTCCTTGATACCAGGATGGCAGATACTGGAGCGTACATTTTGGTAATGCATATATCGGAAACTCAAGCTATTTCAATCGGTTCAATCGGAACAGTACAAATAGGCCCTGGGTACTATCTTTACGTAGGATCCGGGATGAACGGTCTATCTGCAAGAGTAACCCGGCACCTCCGCAAAAAAAAGAGGCTTCACTGGCACGTGGATTTTCTTCGCCAGATAGCAGGTACCGTGAAAGCTTATCCAATCCGAACGCCCCACAACATAGAAACACCATTGGTGGTTGCTCTGGAAAAAATATTCGCTCCTAGCATTCCTGGGTTTGGCGCCTCTGACTCTAGCCAAGCGACACATTTATTTTTTAGTTCATCAGATCCGTACCTATCTAAATCCTTTCAACTGCTACTTAGTAGCTTTCGATTTAGTAGGCCCCATTTTCACGAGGTATAAAAGACCCGTCTGCTTCACCTATCTAATATCAGTGCATCTGACTTATCTTCTTTCCAAGGCAGACAACTCTACTGCCTAGCAAAACTGCGCAACTTTCAATATACGAAGTAGTTTCTAGGTCAGTGATTTGAGTTGGTATCTCACGATATCTCCATGTGAGAGAGCATTGAATGATTTATTATAGAAGCTGTGAAAAATGTGGAGGATATATGCTGATCCGAAACGAGATATGCCGTAATCTTAGGTTTTGCCTCCACTGCGATTTTTGTGGTGGTATTTCAAATACAGGAGGAAATCATGCCTTTTTATGAAAGAGGACCGGTCAGTATTTTCTATGAAGAGGTTGGGTCTGGATTTCCCTTAATGATTATCCCCGGAGGAGGTCTTAATTCCTCGATCGCTTCCTTAGATACCTCTGTTCCATTCAATCCAATGAATACGTATAAAAATGACTTTCGTTGTATCGCTGCTGATTTGAGAAATGCCGATTCTGGCCAGTCCACTGGACCACTGGAAATCGATCGACCATGGGATGCTTACTCAGACGACCAACTAGGTCTTATGGATCATCTTGGTATTCAGGAATTCTTGGTGATGGGGTTTTGTATTGGCGGACCAATGATTCACAACCTCTTAAGATTGGCCCCAGACCGAATCCCTGCCGCTGCCTTAATGCAACCAAGTGGATTTACTTCCGAGCACCCAGATATTTTCTATCAAACCAACACCGAACGCTGGGGGCCACCTCT
>DJMH01000115.1:1483-14930 GCA_002435305.1 Dehalococcoidia bacterium UBA6495 | reverse complement strand
CATCATTCCACCTATGTGGGCATTATCGCTTTCAGTCGGGTTCGGTTGCGGGCTTGCGGCTTTTATATGTTTTCTCAAGCCAGAAGCAAAGAGGGCGATTAATCTAACTACCTTTGCAATCGCTTGCCTGAGCGGGCTGCTGGGAGGGTACCTAGGTTCACTTTTGGCGGACCCAGAAGGTGTTCGAAATGTGCGTCTCGTAGCCAGCTCGCTTACCTCACCAGATGTGGCACCTTTCGTTTATATGGGAACAATCATATCAACAACCTTTACATCGGCCTGGTACGCATACCGACTTTGGTTTTACAACGAAGATTGAGATCTAAGTACGTTTACCTAACACCCTCAACTTCAGAATTAGACTGTTGAGCTAAAATATTTCCCAATATATTCAGCCCGGGGAGATCACTGGAATGCCAAATGCCAATTTAGAATCTGTCACCACACTCACATTTGACATTTTTGGAACCGTTCTTGATTTGGAAGGAAGTCTTGTGCCCCCTCTCAACCTTTTGCTGAAAAATTGCGATGCTCCACCTACCTTAACCGGAGAAAAAGTATGGGCTCAGTGGAGATTAAGACAAAGAATTGAACAATACCAAGACAACATGCTGATGCTTGGGCACAGTGGCTATTTAACGGTCAAAAGAAAGGCCTTAATGTACACCTTGCGAAGTTTAAAAGTTGATTTTAGGCCTGAACATTTAGATGAATTCATGAAAGCTTATCAACTATTGACGCCATTTAAAGACGCAGTGGATGGATTAATAAGACTGTCGAACAAATACAGGTTGGTTATGCTTTCCAATGGGGAGCAACACTACCTAGAACACCTTGCAAAAAACAGAATCGGAATAGATTTCGACAGCATTTTATCAGCAGAGACTGTTAGCCAATTTAAACCTCATCCTTCTGTGTACAGATTCGCCGCAAAAACTTTGAATCTCGAGCCCCAACACGTCATGATGGTGGCTGCACATTCCTTCGACATTTTAGGAGCAAGGCACAGTGGGTTTAGGGGAGCATATGTTAATCGATATGATCTCCCATATGATGAATCTGACTACGTACCAGATGTCATAACTCAGGATTTTTATGGGCTTTGCGAAACATTAGAAGTTTAGTCAAGGACTAGGTTAAATGACTATTAATTATGACAAAGTTCGAATCGGTATGGCCCTGTCTGGGTGGCCATTTCCATCTAACGACCCTGCCCAGCTGGGGGCCTATGTCAGTGAACTAGAGAATTTGGATATTGACTCACTTTGGTTCACCGACCGGATAGTATCTGAGACTTTCACCTTGGAACCCGTAGTGGCGATGTCTTTTATAGCTGCGATAACAAAAAAATTGAAGTTTGGCACCAGCGTGATTGGTCTACCTCTCAGAAATCCGACTGTATTAGCAAAAGAGATTGCCACCCTAGATTACCTATCCAACGGGAGAGCATTGCCTGCTGTTGGCTTAGGACCGGAAACAGAAAATGACTACGAGGCCTGCGGTACTGATAAAAAATCGCGTGTAGGTAGAACCGAAGAAGCGGTTGAAATAATGCGTCTACTTTGGTCAGGTAATAATGTGAGCTACGAGGGAAATCATTTTACCCTCAATAATATTTCTATCGAACCGAAACCCGTTCAAAAAAATTTACCGCCAATTTGGTTTGGTGGAAGAAGCGAACCTGCTCTAAACAGAACTGCAAAAATAGGTGACGGCTGGCTAGTTTCTTATGCTACTGCCGAAGAAGTATCTATGAGTATTCCTAAAATAAAAACCCGAGCATTAGATTTTGGTAATCACATTGAGGAAGATCATTATGGTGCCTTGATCAGTTTCTGTTTTGCCGATTCAAGAAAAGAAGCTGAACAATTGGCATATAAGTACAATATAGTCCGACGGGAAGATGTCGACTTGAAAGATGTGACCGCCTTTGGCCCGCCTGATATTTTGATCGAATTGCTCGATAATTTTATCGAAGCTGGAGCCACTAAATTTACATTAAGGTCAGCATGTCCCGCTGAAATGACATTTGACCAAATGCGTTTACTGGGGAAAGACATCGTACCTCGCTACCACAGTGGCTAACTTAAACTTTGATGAAAGTGAAGGCCACCTCCGTCTATATCAGGCGCTTCTAATTCTGGGGGTTTCGTTTGCTCTTACCATCGGCTGTGCAAATGAAAAATCCTACATTGTTTACGACGACGATAACCTCCTTTACATGGTATCTGTAGAAAAACCCGCCCCAGAAGTTTTTATAAATGGCATCAGGGGAATAAACCCGGAGGCCTCCACCGATGGGAAATCTCTTAGTTTCATCACAAATAAATCTTCCCGAAGGCTAGTAGGTATGTGGAAAGGTGGTTCCAAAATTACGTGGTATGAGCACCCTGAATTTGAGCCCTACATTTTCAACCCCTCACCTTTTAATTCATCTGGCTACGTATTCTCGGGATTAAATACATCCCACCTGGATATATATTTCTCTGAACAAATTAGGAACATTACTAAATTCAGATCAATGGATTTTGAACCTTCGGTATCACCAGACGATAAAGCGATAGTATTTACCAGTGACCGAATCAGTAATTCAGACATATATACAAACGAGAGGCCGGTGAGTGATAGGGATGCCATTGAAAATATTAAGGAATGGGATATCACTGAAAGAGGAATCAAATACAACACATATCGAGACCATAATATAGATATTTTCACTTCAGATATCGACGGCTCCAACACAATAAGGTTGACTTCAGCCAGGGCTGTAGATTACCAACCTGACTGGTCTTCTGATGGGCATTGGATAGTGTTCAGCTCTCTTCGATACGATAATTCCGAGATATTCAAAATAAGAACTGACGGAACCGACCTTGAAAGGTTGACAAGTAATGAATACAACGACGATCAACCAGCCTGGTCTCCAAATGGTAACCTGATCGCGTTTGTATCTGACCGATTAGGCTCGAAAAATATTTACGTTATGGACCCCGATGGAACAAATCAGATCCAGATCACAAGTTCTTTATCCGGGTTAAATTCCCCAACTTGGATTAAATGCAAAGCAGGTATCCACAAAAAGGCAGGTAATACGTGCCCGTAAATTCAATCAAAGTGGGGACTTTTGACATTCACTCTAACTCTGATGGCTATAACAGAAAATTCGCATGCTCTGATAGCCTCTGGACACTTTCCCAAACCGGGATTTGGGGAAATCATACAAGTGGATTCCAAGCGTTTCTACAGACCAGTTTCCTAGAATTTTTATGATTGGGATTTAACCAAATAATGATGCGGGATATGTGGCCGTTCTTTGCTTTTGAAGAGCAATGCGATCGCTTTCCAAAACAGCCAACACTAGATCGCGAATATTTCTTACCTTTATAGGTAATTTTCCAAGATCTCTATTGTGGCCACACATAATGCAAAACAGCCTCACGCCAAACATGTCTTCATCATTGGTTAGAGTTCCGGTTCCGCATCTAGGGCACGAACCTGTAAGAATTATTGTGCTTATCATCTACTAAAATATCTCTGAATTTTTTTGGTAAGCTCTTCTTACCATACACGAACTCAATTTGAAATGCCGTTTTCTTTAATCTCAGTTTCTTGTGAAATTATACGCAACCTTTTAACAAGGTAGGCTCTTCTATCCATATATTCTTGGCTACCCGAGTCAGTTTTACTATATCGCTTGTCAAGCTCCGCTATTTGATCCTCAATAACCTGTGCCTCATTAGATCCAATCAACCAAGATTGATGACGATTCCGTGATTTAATAGTCCGTGAAATACCAACAACTCCTATCGATACTAAAAACAATAGCAAGCCTACTGGACCAGTATACTCATAGCGCATGCTCCCAAATTCATTTGAGATTCGTTCCACAAATTTCGATGTAGGCAGGCCGGTTAAAACCATTTTGGTTTGGCTGCCTTTAGAGATATTCTTCGATTCATATATTGTGTAAAGCGTCCCAGCTATCGTCTCTTGGGTTTTAATCTCAAAATCCGTACGTATATCAACACTGTCATGTGGGAATAAAATGCTAGCCCTTTGAACACCATATCTCCAGGTTTTTAAAATCTCGGCCTGTTGACTTTTGTAAGGAATATCATAGCTGTACATCACTTCATGGTCCCCCGGAGAAATGGCGGCGATAAGAGCAAAACCCTTATCGACTTGTATGTACTCTGCCGCGGGAATTAAAGTGTCAAAGACGAAATTTGTGGCATCTTTCGGAATACCAAATCTTATTAAGTCCATGGGGCCTGAACCTTGCACATAGGTTAATTTAGACCTGTTGGAAATAGTCGCTAATTCCAAAATTGATATTTTTTGATTCAGGCTGTCGATCCCAGTTACCGAGAAAGATCCTTTTGATAAGAAAATCATATCGTCTTCCGTAGACGTGTCGTAGACCGATAATAGGGCAGGTTTGGCAATTCCAGATTCAATGCTTATGTTCCTGACATATACTGCGCCCTGATAAATAGTGGAAACACCGTACAACTTATCCTGACTATAGGGCACATCTTCGAATAGGAAACTGCTTTTAGAATCGGTAAAAGTGTGTTGAGTTTGCGGTTCTGAGTCTAATGTATTTATGTGTAGCGCTACAGAAACCATTTCACCTACACCCACCTCTTGAGTGGAGTTAACGATCTCACCTCTTATATCTATCGTGGTTTGCTCGGCATATAAAATGTCGTTTTGAATTGAACAAAAACAGATAAAACTGATTAGCAAAAACCCTACTATTTTCAACTCAGTTATTCCTCTTCATAACCGCTGTCAGAGGGGATTTGTTTAATTAGAAACCCTTTCTCTTTGTCAGATATTTCCAAAGTTTTCAAAACTAAAGCGGCTTCAGTCATATGCACCTCTTTTAGCCAAAGGTAATCCGATTCACTTACATTGCCCAAAGACATCTCGAGTTCAGCGTGCCTGAGCCCTTCCAATGCAGACTCCCATCTCCTTTCCAAATCTGCTTTGAGAGAAGATTCATCTTCAGGAAGCGGTGATTTGGAGGCGATTTTTCTTATTATTGGATATGCAACCAAAACTGCAGGGATAAGACTGATGAATATTGCAGATATAACCAACATCTATTCTGATATCCCCTCAGGATTCTGATCTACACTCACGTCTGGTAACCGTAATCTCTTCCTCTGAGTTCGGTTGTTTGGAGACATTGAAATCAGAGTTCCCAAAATCAACACAGGGCCTGCGGCCCACATCCATGACACTAATGGATTAACTAATACTCTAAAAACTGCCTGGCCATCCTCTTTAAATTCTGAAGGAACAAGATAAAAATCTTCTAGAATAGTACTATGTATTGCACCCCTGGTAGCAGCGATCTGAAATTCAGGATAAAAAGCACGATACGGGTGCATATACCCGATATTTTTATCCCCCGACCATACCTCAAATTTAGCAGTTTCTTCCACCCTATCTGGGTATGGTTTTTCCGATACTTCAAGGTATTTAAAAGTGTACTTCCCGAGTACCCCGGAATCTCCTGGCTTCATAACCACGTCTTTTTGAACATCATAAAAAGAGGACCCAGTTATGCCTATAGCAAGCATGATTATACTTAGGTGGACAATATATCCCCCATACCTTGGCCGATTGGCACCAATCAGGGAAAAAAAAGCAAGTCCCCAGCTCTCTCCGTGTGAATGTCTTGACCTGCTTCCCCTGATTAGCTCTTGAAACACGGTCGTGAGAGGTACGCTGCATATGGCAAAAGATATCAACACCCAATATTCCCTGATTCCACTTATTAGGCTTAACAGGAATACCAGAAAGGAGACTATTAGAGGCAATCGCAACATCCTATTAATTGACCCCCAACCAGCTTTCCTCCATGGCAAAACAGGTCCAATGCCCATCAAAAAGACTAATAAAAGCATTAATGGGCCGTTCACTTTGTTAAAAAATGGTTGTCCGATAGTCAAGGTTGTATCATCGACTACTTCAGAAAATATAGGAAATATAGTTCCCCAAAGAGTTATAAATGCTATAAGTAGAAAAAGCATATTTTGGGCAAGGAAAGCGGATTCTCTTGAGATTATCGAATCTAATCCGGACCGACTCTTTAAAGTGTCAAATCTAAAGATGAATATAGCTAGAGAAATGAATAGGGTTACCGCCATCACGGCCAGAAAAATCCATCCCATGGCAGATTCAGCAAAAGAATGCACTGATGGCACCGCGCCACCTCGATTGATGAACATGCCCATTTGAGCCATCGCAAAAGCCACTATGATCAATACCATATTCCACATGCGAAACATTCCGCGGCGTTTCTGCACCATAATGGAATGGACAAAGGCCGTCATTGCCAACCATGGCATTAATGCAGAATTTTCCACAGGATCCCAGGCCCAGTAGCCACCCCAACCTAGAATTGTATAAGCCCACCAAGCCCCCAACAATAATCCTGTCGTGAGAAGTAACCATGAAACCATCCCCCATAGTCTGCCTTGATCAACCCATTCGTCTCGACCTCCTCTACCGGCTAATAAAGCCCCAATAGCAATAGAAAAAGGCAAGGCAACTGAAATAAGACCAAGCATTTGAAATGGTGGATGGATAAACATGCCAAAATGAATCAACAACGGATTCATCCCTTGACCATCTTCAAGAGCAATCTCATGCCTGTCTAATGGATTCGCCAAAAACAAAATGACTGCTAGAAAGAATAACAGCACCATGCTCATTACCCCCAAAGCATAGGGGGATGTGTACGGCAATTTACTGTTGAGAATTCTTATTGTAATTCCAGCCATTACAGAAAATGCGACTGCGATGTAGAGGAGTGACCCTGCGTTTCCAGAATAAAAAGCTACCCAAGAATAGATTTTTGGCATTGCTATGTTGCTATTTTCAGCGACATATTTAACGGAAAAGTCATTTGTAACAAATGCGTAAATCAAAGATGCCGTAGCTAATATGAGGAGAGGGCATATCGAATAAAATCCCCACCTAGCACTGGCCGCAAGATCTCTGCCGTTCAGCATTCCCCCAGCGAATCCGACAACAGTGGAGTATGTTGCCATCATAAATGAGAGTATGAGAGCTATTTGACCGAGTTCTACCATCTAAAAAAACCAAACTTAGGGAGTTTATGTCCCAGATCACTCATTGGAGATTCTATTAATCACAGAGAAATATTTTTCCTTTTCTTCATCGGAAATAACTTCGTCTGCTAGGCTATGAAGCATATTTAAAGGGGTGTTTTTTTGCCTTTTTCTCATTACATAAACTGCCAACCCAACGGCTATCATCGCGAAAGTGAGAGCGATTGGGGGCACAATCCAAACATACATACTTATTCCTTCGGTAGACGGTTCCAAGAGGATAACAGGACCATATTTACCTACAAAGTAATCTTTTATTTCATCCTCTGTTTTCCCTTGGCTTACCAAATCTTTCACAATTGCTCTCATGTTTGAAGCAATTTCGTTTTGTGATTGGTCTATCGATTCTCCAGGACAAACTGGGCACATAATGACACTATTTATCTGATTGATTCTGTCTTCTTCCTGAGAAACAAAATCAGAATTCGCTGCTATACACGAGGTATTAAGAAACAAAACAAGCATAAGTAGAGAACTTATCAGGTTAAGGCGAATATTTTGATAGGATGCGTTTTTCATTCCACTATTAAAAACCCGACATCCATTATCACCTAATATCCCAAATGGTAGTAGGCAAGAAGGATAGATATTGAGAAATAATCTCATACTTCGAAGCCAAAGAATTAATCTGGTTTGTCGGCCAATACTAGCTCCACCTTCCTAAGTTCACCGTTTCTATAGAAACTCACCTCAACATTAGAGCCAGGTGGATTATTGAGTAAAAATTTAGATAGATCTCCTGAATTTTCAATGGCTGCTTTGTTCAACATGACGATTACATCCTCTGTTTGTAACCCTGATTCACCAGCAGGAAATCCTTCCACGACTCCTGCAATAATTACGCCATCCGCAACCGGAAGATTTAACTGTTCCCTGATGGAATCAGTCACATTGAAAGGAGTTATTCCCAGGAACCCTCGCATTACATACCCAGAACGCAGTATCTGGTCAACCACGACATGTGCATCATCAATATTTATGGCAAATCCGATTCCATTGCTGTCGTTAATTATTGCTGTGTTGATGCCAATAACCTCTCCTCTACTGTTAGCCAAAGGGCCGCCACTATTACCAGGGTTAATAGAAGCATCAGTTTGTATAAGATCAACCATCGCTTTTTGAGCATCAGTTTGTATCGTGCGATCAAGGGCACTCACAACACCTTTACTTACCGTAGGGCCTCCTTTAAGGCCTAGAGCATGTCCGACGGCGATAACATCTTCACCAACTTCTAAATTTGAAGAGTTGCCAAACTTTGCCGGGGTTAGCTTAGCCGCCGCTATTTTTATTACTGCCAAATCGGTAATACTGTCGCTTCCAACCAGATTTGCAGGATAAGAACGGCCATCACTCAGGGTGACGGTCACGTAGTCTGCACCCTCAATAACATGATTGTTCGTAAGTATATTCCCAGCTTTATCAAGTATGATCCCTGAACCAACTCCAGTTTGTGGGACAATTCGATTATATTGGCTAATTGCTACTGTATCGGTAGCTATCTGAACAACTGAAGGTTCCAACTCACGGACAGCTTCGACAGTAGTCATGGAATCATCATGAGAAGAGACCGATATAAAATCAACCATTGTAGGAGTTGAAGTTACCAATGGTGCGGGAGGAATTTGAGCAGCCGGCACCGGAGTTTCCGCATTCTCTGATGTCGAAGGCAGGCTCTGAACCTCAGCTACCGATGTTACATGGATTTCTGTCTTTGGTGTTAAGACATCCCCCGCAGCGAATTGATCTGTCTTTTCAACACGGTTACAAGCAAAGTTAACCAACAATAGAGATATTGCAATTGCGAGAGTGATTTTAATCATTTCCTTTCCTATCTTTCCCTAGGATTCAATGCCCTGGTGGAGGGTCTTCTCCATTGCAGATATTTTGTTTGTTCCATGAAATGCTGGTGGATTACTGAGGAGGATGCCACGAGTCCATCAGAGTACAGGCCAGCCCTATTCCCATGTCTATCAGTCAAAAGGCCTCCAGCTTCCTCCATCAATATAATTCCTGCCGCTTGGTCATACGGTTGCAGCCGATGATGAACATAAATGTCGGTCCTGCCTGTCGCTACGTAGGATATTCCTAAGGCTGATGATCCCATCATCCTGGTAGTTTTTATCGCCGGCCACATTTTTCTCAACATTTGCAAGGTATTTGTTGTGCCTTCTACAGGGCCATACGCAGGGTCCGTTCCAATGACTACATCCTGGAATTCGGAAAGATCGCTTACCCGAATCTTTTCTTCATTGAGAAATGCGCCTTGGCCTCTAGCCGCGTGAAACATTTCGTTGTTAAGTGGATCAAAATTAGCGCCTGTGACGACTTCTCCATCCTTTGCAAGTGCAACAACTATGGAAAAACAAGGAATACCCCAGGCGTAATTTTGGGTACCATCGATCGGATCAATTATCCAGGTCCAACCTATCGTTGGGTCATCACCTTTCCCTTCCTCTCCAAAAACCCCATGTTCAGGAAAGTGTCTCCGAATAGCAGTTCTAATATGGTCTTCACACTCTCGATCCACATTCGTGACAATATCGTTCTGCCCTTTATCAGAAACCTCCTTGGCTCTTGGCCACCAATCCAGCAGTATTTCCCCTGCAGTTAAAGATACTTCCCTCGCTACCTCCCAGGCATCCTTCCCAGATACTGATACTGGCAATTGAAATTTGTGTTTTGCCAATTTTTCCTCTCATTTTATGATTTTCACCATTACAGAATATCTTAATATTCTAAAAATATTCTAAGATTTTGAACCCATATCCAACTTAAACGGATGTTGACAAGAAACGGAAACGCTAACTAAAATATTTCAATTATCTGATACCTAGTCTCAATAGGCATCTACCCAATGGTCAGTTTAAGTTTCAATAATGCGCATTCATGGAAATATAGACAAATAATTTTTAGATTTGCCATGGCCCTTTTGGTTTTGGGAAGTTTTTCTGCGAGCATAGGCTGCGCCATTGGATTCGATACATTATCTAACGGCGAAAAAACTTCCGATTCAGATCGGGAAGGCACAGACCCCAGAAATGTAAATACAGATGGTTTGCTAACAATACATACGACCACAAGCATCATTTCTGATTGGGTTAAGGTCGTAGGAGGCGAAAGGGTAGTGGTTGAGAGTTTAACACCTGCCGGTAAAGACCCTCATACCTATCAGCCAACCGCTCAGCAAGTCGCGAGATTATCCAATTCCAAATTGGTAATTTCGATAGGGTTGTCGCTCGAAGGTCAAAATATATCGCCACTTCTTCAACATTCCCTCAGTCGAAATGCTATACGGGTTGAGCTTGGTCCTCAAACCAACCCAATAAAACTAGACCTCCATCGACAATCCGGACAACATGGTCATCGTAATACATATGACCCTCATTTTTGGTTAGATCCTTCTCGTACAACCATTGCTATCAAACAAATCCAAAATTCTCTTACCTCCGCAGATCCTGAAGGAACGGATTACTACTCGGATAATGCTTCAGGCTATATAAAGAAACTTTCAAATATTGAAAAATCGATTCGATCTACTTACGAAAGCATTCCAAGTTCTAACAGGATGTTAGTAACATCCCATGAGGCACTCGGCTATTTAGAAGATACCTATGGGTTGCAAATCATTGGATCGGTGATACCCGCTTTGAGTACGGATGCCGGTCCCACAGCTTCTGATTTAGCCGACCTTATAGACATAATCCAACTTACTAAGGCTCCGGCCATCTTTATGGAAGAAGGAATACAAGAGAAGGTAACAACCCAAATAGCACGAGATACAAATACAAAAATTATAGAAGGGTTAAGGGTCGAATATTTAAATGAGGGAGAAACATATCTTCAGATGATTCAAAGAACCGCCGAGTTAATCCATAATGGATTGAGATAAATTTAATAATAAATACATTCATATGGTGGTTGAGGCTTTCCTCGGAGGATGAAAAATAGTGGCCATAGCAACGCTAATTTTTTTTCTTTTTTTAATATTTCAACATCAATTTGTTTCAATTTGATGGGTTTACTGTAAATATCGTTACTAGTACATGAATTGTGTTTCATGAACGACAATTTTGGCCTTTAATGGCTGGAAACAAATTGACATCGAAATACCCCCTTGCCCCCCTTGCACAGTGTCAAATATGGGGTGTACAACATATATCTTAGAAGAAGTTCAATTTAAGTTGAATTTCAGGAGTCCTGGAGAGACCAGAAAATATAGAAAGTCTTCTTAAATGACCTCTCCAAGAAATTTTCCGGGTTTATGTCTTATACAGGCTTGCTCATATCGAGCGCAGCGTTAATGTAAGCAAGTGCGGGGCAGAGGTTGAGGGGTCGGGAAATCTCCGATATTGCCTTTTGAAAAAAGGGGCTCAAATACCGTGGGTAGTTTTGTGTAAAATTTATGGACCGAGAAACAATTCAAAAAGCTAACAAAATCTGGGATTCTGTTCTGGGTAAAGTAGAACTGAGCATTCCAAAGCCTAGCTATGATACTTGGCTTCGAAACACAGTTGGCATTTCGTTTACTTCTGATGAATTCAATGTGGAAACTCCAAACGCTTTCACTGCTCAATATTTAGAAGAACGTATGCTAGACATGCTTGAACAGGAATTAAGAACAACAATCGGGTTTGATGTTAAGCTCAAATTCACCGTAATTAGTGAAATTATTATTCCTGGGGAAAATGAGAAAGCTGTAATTCCATCTAGTCCATACAGCAGATCAAATCGTACTGCGAAATACGCAACATTTGACCATGATTTATTCCAAGACCAAATTTCCAATACTGTAGGTGAACCACGTATCGGGTCCCATGACTTTAATACAAGATACACATTTGAAAATTTTATTGTTGGAGATTCCAATCAACTTGCGTTTGCCGGGGCAAAGGCGGTTTCAGAAAACCCTGGAACAATTTTCAACCCTTTAGTGATTCACTCATCCGTAGGTTTAGGAAAGACTCACTTACTGCAGGCAATTGGACACGAAACCAAAAAACTTGGCCTGACCGTGATCTATGTAACCTCCGAGGAATTTACGAATCAGTATGTGAAGGCAATTCAAAATGGACAAACTGAGGAATTCCGGAATAAATATAGAACTGTCGATGTTCTTTTAATCGATGACATTCAATTTCTTATAGGAAAAGAACAAACACAGGAAGGATTTTTTCATACTTTCAACTCCTTGCATGTAGAAAACAAACAAATAGTGGTTGCAAGTGATCGGAATATTGACGAACTAAGAACCTTGGAATCACGTATCACCTCAAGACTAACTGGCGGATTGGTAACCGATATTCAGGCACCTCAGCTAGAAACCAGAATAGCTATATTAAGGGGTAAGGCGGCCCAGCAAAGGTATGAAATACCTCCGGATGTAATTGAATTTTTAGGAAATAAAATTCGTTCAAATATTAGAGAATTGGAAGGCCTTCTAAATCGAGTCGTTGCCTTAGCCCAGTTTCGCGATGAGCCCATTACAATTGAGTCCGTCAAGCGAATGGTGGGAGATTCAGAAAGACTCAACAAAGGGCCTATTTCGGATTCCAAAATTATTTCAGAAGTGTCGAACTACTTTGGAGTAACCTCTGATCAAATCAGGGGACCCCTCAGAACAAAAACATATTTGGTACCTAGGCAAGTCGCGATGTTTCTTCTCAGAGAAGAAACAGCCTTGAGTCTCTCTGCAATAGGCAAAATACTTGGTGGAAGAGATCATTCAACCGTGATCCATGGCCACGATAAAGTCGCCACATTGATCAATATAGACGACAAGCTCAGAAGCGATGTTCTAGCTATTAGAAACAACTTGACCGGTGCCACTAGGTGATCTAGATGGCCTACTGCTAGAACCGCTAAAGGTTTTTCTTCATGAGACTCATTTTAATTAGACATGGTGAAACAAACGCAAACTTATTGATGCGGTGGTCGGGCTCAAAGGACCTTGAAATCACCAACCTTACAACAGCTGGCAAAAGCCAGGCACAGGAATTAGGACATTGGTTTAAGAAAGAGAATTTTATCCCTACACATGTGTACGTTAGCCCGCAAAAAAGAGCCCAGGACACTGCTCACCTAGCCGGTGCGCATTGGAACATTCCTTTTATCACTATAGACGACTTGAAAGAGACCGGTGCCGGAATTTTTGAGGGCCTTACGTGGAATGAGATTGAGGCAAAGTACCCGAAACAAGCAGAGGATTTTAGAGATAGTAGGGACTGGTCATATGTCGAGGAGTCAGAACAAGAAAACGACCGAAGAGACAGAGCCAATAGAATCTTGGATTTAGCTTTATC
>DJMH01000115.1:0-1059 GCA_002435305.1 Dehalococcoidia bacterium UBA6495 | reverse complement strand
ATAACCACAAAAAACACAGCTATATTTGAATTCCAATTGGATGCAAATAAGTGGACGGACTTATCAAGGGAGCGTTTCAATCCGACCGCATGGCGAATACTTAGGTTTAACGAACAGCCTCATCTGTCTCAAAAACCGTTGAGGTAACACTCGTGCGAGTTCGACTCTCGCCTTCGGCACCAAACCTTTTCATACCTGAGAAGAGCTTTATGCATTCAAATTAACGGCTTCGCGATATCTCCGTAATTTCGCCAAATGCCCACTATTGCCCACTATCCTGATTTGCACCCGATAATCTCAGCAGTAAAGATGCATCTAATAGTCGGTAAGCAAGATCATTATCGCTATGAAAACGCAGTATTATTTAATGAGCAAGCTAAAAAATATCAGGAAAATAATGTAAAACTAATTACCCACGATGGTGGTCATGTAATTCCAGAAAATATTGTCAGGCAAGTAATTCATGATTTAGATAAATCTGCAGAGGTAAGCAATGAGTGAGAACAATTATCATATTGATCAAGTAGATCAATTACCCGATGAGGTAGAAAATTTAATTCACCAGGGTCATGTACAAGATGAAGCAGACAATGGCATCATCTGCAACTATAAGAAGTTTGCTTTAGCGGTAAAGGATAACGAAGATTCAATAGTCGGCGCACTTCAAGCATATACAGCTTTCTCTGAGATTTATGTTGATGACATCTGGATTTCACCTACTGCTCGTAAAAATGGCTTGGGACGAAAATTGTTACAGGAGTTAGAAAATAAGTTTAAAGGTAACGGCTACAACAATATAAACCTAGTCACAAGCCATTTTCAGGCGCCTGATTTTTATAAGAAATGTGGGTTCATTGAAGAATTTACAAGAACAAACAAGAAAAACCTAAAATTGAGCAAAACATTTTTTATTAAATATTTTGATGATGAAGATCAATTTCAAGGTATTTTAATAAGGTAACCAATGACTGAGCAACATTTATTATCATCACTGCTAAAAATTATTTCTGGAAAGGTTCCATCTTTCAGACTCCAACAGTCACAAAATCAGACTAATTG
>DJMH01000038.1:2536-19749 GCA_002435305.1 Dehalococcoidia bacterium UBA6495 | reverse complement strand
ATTACTTAATAATTGGAAACACCCGAAGAAGATAAATCGTACTACTATGTGAGTATAGGTAACCAGGCAGAGTCGGCAAAATATCGCAGTTAAAGTGAGTCTGAAATCTGCCCTAGAGGAAATGAATGAGCAGCCAAATAGATCAAGCTGAAAATGATGAAGATGCAGTTATAGATTTACCGGCTGCGATAATGGTCAGCGACTTAGCTGACCAATTGGATGTAGGAGCGGTCGAAGTTGTAAAGGCCTTGATGAGGGGTGGGTACATGTTTTCAGTCAATGATGTGATAGAGCATGAAATTGCCTCTGTGGTCTGCCAGCTGTTTGGGTTTCAAGCCGCTTCATTGTCAGAATCGGGAACAGAAACTAATTCCATTGTCATAGACAACAAGGATGAAGATCCTAAACAACTAGCCACACGACCGCCAATAGTTACCATTTTAGGACACGTCGACCATGGGAAAACCACCTTATTAGACAGTATCAGAAAAACTAACGTGGTCGATGGAGAATCAGGAGGAATTACCCAACATATAGCCGCTTATCAAATAAAACACAATGACTCTCGGATAACATTTTTGGACACCCCCGGCCATGAGGCATTCACAGCAATGAGAGCAAGAGGGGCGCAGGTAACCGATATTGCAATACTGGTAGTAGCCTCAGATGATGGTGTAATGCCGCAAACGATCGAAGCCATAGATCATGTGAGGGCGGCAAATGTACCATTAATTGTGGCTGTGACAAAAAAGGATCTACCCAACGCAGACCTAGATAAGGTATACAGAGAGTTATCCGAAAGAGACCTGTTAATAGAAGATTGGGGAGGAGAGATAATCTCAATACCAGTCTCCGGCATAACTGGTGATGGAGTTCCGGAATTGCTGGAGAATATCCAGTTGGTTGCCGAGATTAGCGAATTAAAGGCTAATCCGCATAGAACAGCACAAGGTGTGGTTGTAGAAGCCCGAAAGGATAAGAGCAAAGGAAATATAGCAACGCTATTGGTCCAAACTGGAACGCTTAACCAAGGCGACATATTGGTCATCAGGAATACATACGGAAAGATTAGAGCCATGTTTGATGATCAAGGAGATCGCATTAAATCAGCTAACCCATCCACGCCCGTGGAGGTAATGGGACTCCATGACATTCCAGAGGCAGGCTCGATTTTTACGATCGCTGAGAATGATAAATTCGCCAAGGAGATGGTTGATAAATACGAGAGACAAATCAGAGCGGAGGCAACCAAACTCCAAGACGCCCATACGCGGAATATGCCAGGTGATTTAAGACAAGTAGACCTGATTATAAAGACAGATGTACAAGGGACTATTGAACCGGTTAAAGTAGCGCTGGAAAATCTCAACAGTGATGATTGTCGAGTGAATGTCATCCACATCGCCAGCGGTGGCATTACCGAACGAGATGTTCTGCTGGCAGTGGCCTCAGACGCGGTTGTAATTGGATTTAGGAGTCCTCCTGAAGGTGGTGCTGCGTCCTTAGCAAAGCAAGAGGGTGTAGAAATAAGGGAATATGATGTCATTTACCACCTCATAGAAGATGTTAGTAAAGCATTGGAAGGATTGCTAGAACCCACGTATGGAGATGTATATGTTGGACGTGCTTCTGTCAGAGCGGTGTTCAACGTGGGAAGACGAGTTAAAGTCGCTGGAATATTCGTCAGTGACGGAAAGATATCGCGTGACTCAAGAATTCGTGTTTTAAGGGGGGGTTCTGAAATCTTTATGGGGTCTGTATCCAGCCTCAAACATTTCAAGGACGACGTAAGAGAGGTGGCGAATGGATTTGAAGGTGGACTAAGTGTGGACGGATTCAGTGATTTTGAAGAAGACGACGTACTAGAAGCGTACAACACCGAAACGCTTTAAAATCCTTTACCCCCTATCGTTTAGATTCTGGAGTGACTATGTATAACCGTATGGATAGCATCAACTCACTTCTCAAAAAAGAAATAAGCCGAGTCATCCTGGAGGAAGTCAAGGATCATAGGCTAGCTCAGGTGGTATCTATTGTATCGGTATCAACTTCTAGAAATATGCAAAATGCGACCGCCCATGTAACAGTGATGGGGGATATCAAAGCAAAAAAAGACACTATTTCTGGGCTCAACTCAGCTTCTAGATTTATACAAAGAATGCTGAGAAAGGACCTAAGCATAAAGTACATCCCTAATATCAGATTTGTATTGGACGAATCATGGGATGAGGCCGACAAGATCAGGAATATCATCGATTCCATATCCATAGAAACCCCTGACAATAAATAGGTCGCCAATGGCTCAGTCTATCAACGGAATTATAAATGTGAATAAGCCTCCTGGAATCACCTCTATGGACGTTATTCGCCGAATACGCCGGGCAAGTGGAGTAAGAAGAGTAGGGCACAGCGGAACTTTAGATCCCCTAGCAAGTGGGGTCATGGTAGTAGCCCTCGGAGTAGCGGCACGATTACTGGAATATGTAACAGAATTCAATAAAAGCTACGCTGCCAAAATAGAATTAGGCAAAAGTACAGATACCTATGATGGAGAAGGGGAAATCCTCAGTTCTGAATTAAAGGTCATGGTAAGTGATTCAGATGTACGATCTGCCATTCAAACCTTCAAAGGTACTCAATCGCAAATCCCCCCAATGCACAGCGCTATCAAAGTAAATGGGATCAAATTGTACGACCTTGCAAGAAAAGGAATTACAATTGATCGCGCTCCTAGACTAGTCAATCTATACGACGCATACATTTCTGATTTCAAATCTCCTGAACTAGATTTGCAAATTACCTGTAGTAAGGGTTTTTACGTTAGAACTTTTGCCAACGACCTTGGAATCCAACTCGGGTGCGGGGCATACCTCAAGGAATTAGTTCGAACATCTGTGGGCAAATTCAACATTGAAGACTCTTTAAGCCTGGATTTTATAGAAACTAATTTGCAGAAGAACAAATCAAGAATTCTGTTGCAAAAACTAGAAACCGTTCTTGATCCAATACCAAAATTACGATTGGATTTTGATGAGACCAAGAAAGTTCAAAATGGTATCTCAATACCAGCAGTAGGCAACCATACAGCGGCGACAGACAGCCATATTGCCATGGCTCTTACAGAGAAAGGAAAGCTCATAGCAGTCATGAGATTGAATGAAGAGGAACTGATCTGGAAACCGGAAAAAGTTTTTCACGATCAGATGCAAAAAATTAATTGACGTTAACCATAAAGCATAGATACAATTATTGTTCGTGAAGGTGATATACGTGAACAGTTTTGCAATAGTAGAGACCGGCGGAAAACAGTACAGGGTCCATGAAGGAGATACCATCCGAGTGGAATCGATCGTCGGTGACGAGGGCGACACAATCGATTTAGAATCAGTAAAACTGATTTCTCTCGATGGTGAAACATCGGTGGGAACCCCCAATGTGGAAGGAGCTAAAGTTCAAGCAGAGGTAGTCAACAAGGGTAAAGGGAAGAAGATTGTGGTATTCAAATACAAAGCAAAAACTCGTTACAGAAGGAAAAATGGTCACCGTCAAAATTTCACTGATCTAAGAATTACTGACATATCAGTCAGCTAACAAACAGCTGCAGGAGTAATACCCATGGCCCATAAGAAAGGTGGAGGAAGTACTCGGAATGGAAGAGATAGTAAATCTAAGCGATTGGGCGTTAAAAAATACGATACTCAGGTGGTCACTGCAGGATCTATATTGGTCAGGCAAAGAGGCACCAGAATACATCCAGGGCATAATGTGGGACTAGGTAAGGATCACACTTTGTTCTCATTAATTAATGGATCGGTGAAATTTGAATATTTTCCGAATGGTAAGAAATGCGCTAGCGTTTACCCAGCCTAGGAACTAACCAGAATGAAATCGGAAATACACCCAGAATATTACAATGAAGCTAGAGTGGTTTGCTCTTGTGGTGAAACCTTTGTTACGGGAGCGACTCAACCTGAACTAAGGGTAGAAATATGCTCCTCCTGTCACCCGTTTTTCACCGGTGAGCAACGGATAGTTGACACGGAAGGTCGAGTTGAGCGGTTGAGGCGCCGGTACAACCTACAGTGAGAGGTAATTCTTGATTAGTGACAGGGTGAGGAATATCTCACCCTTTTTTTTTGGCACGAGCAAGGCCGCACCCAGATATGGTGGTCAGGCCGTCCTTGAAGGAATCATGATACGTGGCCAGAATAACGTTGCAATTGCTGTAAGATCTCCTTCAGGTGAAATCGTAACAAAAGTCAAAAAAATCAATACTCTTTTCACAGGAAAATTAAGATCCATACCCATCATTAGAGGTATTCTAGCCTTGGCAGAAACCTTATCACTAGGAATGGACGCATTAAATTACTCGTCGCAGGTTGCCAACCAAGAAGAGGATGCACCTCCAAGTAAATTCTCAACCGTAATTATGATTTTGATTTCTTTGAGTCTTGCTATAGGAATTTTCTTCATATTGCCACTATTGGTGAGTAAACCATTTGAGGGTATATTAGGATCTGACATCATTAGCAACGTAGCCGAAGGAATAATCAGACTAGTTGTTTTCCTTGTATATGTAACTGGTATTAGCCTAATGCCAGATATTAGAAGAGTTTACATGTATCACGGTGCTGAACACATGGCGGTCCATGCACAGGAAAAAGGCGACCCTTTAACTATTGAAGAGATACGAAAATATCCCACAGCACACCCGAGGTGTGGTACAGCATTCCTGCTCACTATTATGGTGATAGCCATAGTGGCTTTCACTTTCATACCGAGGGACCCTTTGTGGATGGTGATTGGCTCACGTATTGTTTTGATTCCCCTAATAGCAAGTTTAAGCTACGAATTTATCCGATTTAACAGTAAGCACGAAACCAATAAATGGATCTCAACATTATCTATACCTAATTTACTACTGCAATCCCTTACAACAAAACCCCCAGACGATGATCAGATTGAAGTTGCCATCAGCGCTATGGAATTAGCCATATCTACTGATGCCAAAACTACCTAGGGTTTACTTTCCAGATTCCCTTCTGGTTGACAATTCCTGGAAAACTTGCTCAAGCGACATATTGTTGGCTGAGATAAGAACAAATACGTGGTATATGAGATCAGATATTTCTGATGCCAATTCTTCTTTTTGGCCAGTCACTCCTGCAATCGCGGTTTCTCCTGCCTCCTCCACCACTTTTTGGGCAATACGACTAACCCCTTCGTCAAACAACTTATTAGTGTAGCTAGCATTTTTTGGATTTAGCTTACGATCCTCGATAATAGAAAATAGGTCCATAAAAACATTCCTATTGGTATCGGCACCTATGAAATTGCAATTGCCTAGATCTGATAATTCAGTATTGAAGCAGCTATCCTCGCCCGTGTGGCAAGCCGGGCCTTTAGCATCAACTTCTAGCAACAAAGTATCTCCATCGCAATCAAGTTTTATTGATTTTACGATCAAGAAATTTCCTGACGTTTCACCCTTATGCCATAGGTTTTCCCTGCTCCTACTATAAAACCAAGCCTCCCTACTTTCTAATGTCTTCGTAAGTGATTCTCGATTCATATAGGCAACCATCAACAGTTTACTCGTTTGATGATCTTGAACGACAGCCGGAATTAAACCTTTTTCATCAAACTGTATAGTAGTCATGTAATCACCCTTACCATTTTCAATCCCCGCTATTTAGAGTATGGGTCTTACAGCAATGTTACGATCTGACAAGTATCTTTTTGCCTGCGATATAGAAAAAGTTCCGAAATGGAATATACTAGCAGCCAAAACCGCATCGGCTCGACCCACCTCAATAGCCTGTCGCAAATGTTCTAGATTCCCTGCGCCACCACTTGCAATCACAGGTATAGAAACGGCAGTGCTAACTAATTGTAGCAGTTCCAAATCATATCCAGACTCTTGCCCATCTGTGTCCATACTGGTTAGAAGTATCTCACCTGCTCCCAATGTTGCTACTTCTCTCGACCACTTTATAACATCCACTCCAGTAGGTTCTCTGCCACCATGCGTATAGACTTCCCAAACCGTATTTCCATCAATTTTTATAGTCTCGCTTACACTCGCATTTTTATATGAATCAGAGTTAAATGGATTTGAAATCCTTTTTGCATCTATCGCCACCACGATGCATTGGGAGCCAAAAAACTTCGCTGATTCCTTAACTAAATTAGGGTCTCTTAGAGCCGCGGTATTTAATGAGACTTTGTCTGCACCTGCTTCCAACATCTTTCTTACATCTGATATTTGTCGGATACCGCCACCAACAGTCAATGGGATAAACACTTCTTCTGACACATCCCTAACAACTTCAACCATTGTGTCCCTATTGTCTGAGGTTGCAGTTATGTCCAAAAATACCAGTTCATCTGCCCCTTCCCTGTCGTAAAATTTCGCCAGCTCAGATGGATCACCAGCATCTCTCAAGTTTATAAAGCTGACGCCTTTTACCACTCTACCATTATCAACATCCAAGCATGGTATTATCCTTTTTGTAAGCATCTAATTGACCTAAAGATTATTTGGAAAAAATCATCATATAAGCCATATCTGAAAGATCGTGCCTGATGTAGAATTTGAAACCTGCTTTTTCTATTTTCTCCCTCAGGGCTGCTGGTTGAACTCGATTCTTTCTTACTGGCCCGTACTCGAGAAATTCTGGTTGCCATTCTATAACTGACAACCATCCACCTTTCTTCATACATCTATTGACGTCTTTCAAAATCTGTTCGGACTTCTTAAAAAACTGGAAGGGGAATGCTGACATCGCACCATCCAAGGTTTCATCCTTAAGGGGTAGTGTAGGCTCATCTGGTATGTAAGTGGCCTTCACATTTGTCAATCTGGCTTTTTTTAACTCACGCCGGGTAATTGTAAGATTTTTCTTATTAGAGTCCAGTGATACAACATTTCCCCTATAAACCAATTTGCCCAGAGGTACCGAAAGTGCTCCCTCTCCACAACCTATATCTGCAATTTCATGGTAAGGCATAGCTGGAAGAAGCGATGTAATATGATATATATCGAGTTTTTTCGCTGCTAAAAAGGAGTCTTCATTTATTTTTGTTGACATATTTTGCACCAATTAATTTTTTCTAACTATCAAAATATTTTAGCTCATCAATTGCCTCTCGCAATTTGATATCTCCAGTGTACAAGGCTCGACCAACTATAGAGGCTTCGACACCAGATAGCGCCATCTGTCTAAGATGACAGATGGTTGCTACACCACCCGCTGCCATTATTTTCATTTTCGTAAAGGCCAATACATCTTTGATTCCTTCATAATTCGGCTCACTAAGAGTTCCATCCCTCAATATGTCGGTATACATACATCTCTTAACCCCTATTGATTCCATATCCTCTATTACCTCCTTCACTGTCACTGGACTATCTCTGGTCCACCCATCTAATGCAACCAAGCCATCCCTAGAATCTACACTTACTATCAAAGATTCATCCCCTAACGCATTTAATATTCGCTCTAGTTCCCCAGCTCTATCAACAGCGGAGGTTCCCATAATCACTCGTGAAACGCCAATATCCATATATCGTGCAGCTGTCTCATAATCTCGAATACCCCCCCCAACTTGAATCCGAACTTCGGATTCTGAGCAGATTTTTGAAATAACTCCCATGTTTACCGCGGAGCCTTCGCGTGCTCCATCTAAGTCAACAACATGTAGATATTCAGCCCCTTGCTGGGCCCATTTGATAGCCATTTCAAAGGGGTCATCGGCAAAAACTGTCTCTTGCGAATAGTCTCCTTGAAGTAATCTGACACAGCGACCTGCCCGAATATCAATTGCGGGTATCACTTTCATTAAAACGAAACATCCATTGATTTTTTAGTGAATTCAACAAAATTTTTATAAATTTTAAGCCCTATGTCACCGCTTTTTTCAGGGTGAAATTGAACGGCCACTACATTTTGGAATGCAACAGCACTACAGAACTCCACACCATACTTTGTAGTGGCAGCAATTATATTTTTATCAGCAGGATCTGCAAAATAGCTGTGGACAAAATAAAAATGAGAATTATTTGGGAGTGACGCTAGTACAGGGTGATCAGACTTTATATTTACTTCGTTCCATCCCATATGTGGAATTTTGTTTCCCTCAGGAAAACGTTTAACAGTGCCTGCAATCAGACCAAGACACTTCTCTTTGCCTTCCTCTGAAGTTTGCAAAAGGAGTTGCAATCCCAAACAAACCCCCATAAAAGGTTTTTTGGCTGAAATCAATTGTAGTATCAAATTATCAAGAGAACGATTTTTCAAATTAATCATAGAACTATCACATGCGCCCTGCCCAGGAAAGACGATTCCATCACAAGACTCTATAACACTCGGGTTTGAGGTTACTAAAGCATCAGCGCCAGTTCGGACCAGTGCCTTTTCAACGCTTCTTAAATTCCCTGCTTGATAATCAATAACTGCTATTTTAGGCCTGATCAAACTGGAATCATTCATTTATTTTTTGGCCCGTTATTAGTTCGTCTGGTAAATCCCTATCCTCATATCTAGCCAGCATAAATAGAAGGTCTGAAAGCCTATTTACATAAGGTATTATCTGCTTATTCACCAGTTGACCCAATTCCTCCAGATCAAGGATTCTCCTTTCAGCCTCTCGCAATGTAGTCCTTGCTAAATCTAAAATCGCAGAACCGGGGGAAGCTCCAGGTAAAATGAAACTCGATGGCAATTTTACTTCTGCGTCCATCCTATCAATTAATTGTTCGAGTTCAGATACCATTTCCGGAACGATAATTTTGTATGATCCTTTCATAGTGTTGTAGTTCTCAGGAAGGGTAGCCAGTTCCGCTCCAACTGTGAACAACTGATTCTGTATATCAATGATTATGTTCTTGACTTTCTCATCTTTGCAGAAAGCACGAGCTGCTCCCATAGCAGATACAACTTGGTCGACAGAGCCGTAGGCTTCACATCTTGGATCATTTTTTGGAACCCTGCCACCAAAAAATAACCCTGTCTCTCCCTCATCGCCTGCTCTGGTATATATTTTCACAATATCGAATTCCTAAAGATGTCTTAAGGTAACACTGCCTTTGTATGAGTATAATATCCCCTTGGTTGGTAAACAGTAAACGGAATATATAGGCCGAGACTACACATCAACAGTAACCTACCTATCCATATCATCTCCACAGGCTGTTTCATTCAATTCGGTAGGAACATTGGAAGGCCCAGCCATTAACTATATGACCTGATCTATCCCAAAATCACCTTCAAATCAGAATTCATCCTGTCAATGGGGCGCCACCACAAAAGGCTATGTAATCAATCAACTCTGTAACAGTCGGATTGTCTCCACATAATGGACAATCTGGGTTTCTCTTAAGTTTTACAGTTCTGAACTCCATACTTAGGGCATCCACAAGCAAAAGACGACCGCTTAGGGAATCTCCAACCCCAAGGATTAATTTCACCACCTCCGTGGCTTGTATAGTTCCTATCATACCTGGGAGCATCCCCAAAACACCGGCTTCAGCACAGCTTGGAACTTCACCAGGAGGAGGAGGGGTGGGGAATAAGCACCGATAACAACCATTGCCTGGTAAATACGTTGTTGCCTGTCCATCAAATAACAAAATGCTACCGTCAACCAGAGGTTTGCCCAGAAGATACGCAGCATCATTAACCAAATATCTTGTAGGAAAATTATCTGCACCATTCACAATGATGTCATAGTCTTTCATTATTTCCATGGCGTTTATAGAGGAAATAGGCTCTTCATGAACATTTACATTGGTGTCAGGGTTATAAGCTTTAAGAGTCTCAACAGCCGAATCAACTTTGGGTCTACCAATGTCATCATTAAAATGAAGTATCTGCCTCTGCAAGTTAGTGACATCAACATCGTCAAAATCGACTAACCCAACAGTACCTACCCCAGCCAGCGTCAGATATATCGAAATGGGAGATCCCAATCCACCCGCACCAATCATGAGTACTTTCGCATCAATCAACTTCCTCTGACCGACGCTTCCTACTTGGGGCATTATAATATGCCTGCTGTATCTATTGACCTGGTATGGGGTCAATGCTAGTGATGGTGTCTTTGTAGCCAAAACTATCCTCCATAACTTTCTCTTTAATATAAAAAGCCCCGCTACCAGCGCTTGAAAGCTTTGGGCGGGGCTCTATGTACACCTGCGGCCTAGTTTTACAGCGTTGACAGCCTTAAATCTAGTTCCTACAGGAACAGGTTATTCTAAACACCTTTTTGCACGTCAAATTCATCATTTTCAGAATTATAGCATCACACAATTTAGGCATCAACTAACGGCAATATACATAAACAAAGAGTTCAAATTATGGTTTAACAAAAAATAAGGGTGCCATCGGATGGTATAATTGGGGTCGCTTTTTAACTTTTCTTATACTTAGCCGAGCGGCAGGATTCCATTGACTGATTCAAACATTGCATTATTAGTAGATTACGAAAACGTAGGGGTTGATTCTCTACAATATCTGGTCGAACAAGTATCTGGTATGGGGCGCATCATCATAAAACGTGCCTACGCCGATTGGTCATCACAGAGAAAAGGTCAAGAAAGATTGATTGAACTAGGGATAGAGGCTGTACATAACTACAGATCAGTGAAATCCGGTAAGAACTCCTGCGACATAAAACTTACCATCGATGCCGTAGAGATTCTTCATAGTGGGCAAGTCGATTCTTTTGTCATTGTGTCTTCAGATAGTGACTTCGTGCCTTTGGTTACTCATTTGCGGGGTGCTGGTAAAGGTGTAATAGGTGCAGGTAGAAAAGCTGTAACATCAACCACCATGGTGAAATCATGCGACAGATACATATTTTTGGATCTCCAATCTGCCCCTGATACGGTTCAAAAATCAGCACCGCAAACAAAAAATAATTACAGAAAACCCGTGTCATATCGAGAACGAAAGCCAGTCGCTCCGATATCAGATGGATTAGATAATGAAAAATCTGTGAGCCAATTGCTGATGAAAGCTGTGGAGGCCACAGCGGAAAACGATGGCAACTCATTAGGTACGAAATTGGCCCAAACTATGACTCGCATAGACCCAGGTTTCGACTATAAAGAACTCGGCTTTAGATCATTTAGAGATTTCTTAGCATCAAGGGATGAAATAGAAGTCACTTTTCGTGAAGGCACTGATTTCACTGTCTCTATACGAACTAATGACCCGCAAATCGCCGACAACCACGAAAATTCCGATCATCCTCGAATACCTTCAGTAAGTCCCAGAATTATTAGTTTTCAAACAGATGTGTCGAATCAGGATTCTAATCAATCGGCGGAAAACTGGGAATCAGAAGTTGATACGGCCTGGAAAAGCAAAGAAAAAGACCAATTGTCGGGCCAATCTGCGGCCACTCAAGCGGCAAAAATTTTGGGTTTCCAAAGACTGAGGGATTCTCTGTACCCGACTATTGATAAATTACTTGAGGCGAGTAACCTCTTAAAGTCCAATTGGGCTAGAAACAAAAATTACGTGACCCGCAAAAAATAACGGGGATCATGCTGAGACCATGCTGATTGCTATTGACATTGGTAATACCAACATAACGATAGGCCTATTTCGGGAATCTGAACTTGTCTCTACATGGAGATTCTCAACTGACTCACAAAAGACCTCTGATGAATATGGCTTATTGCTAAAACAAGTGATGTCATACAACAACATAAAAGTGGCTCAAATTGAGGAAGCAGCCATCTGCAGTGTAGTTCCTCCTCTGACACCTACTTTCGAATCCCTGTGTAAAACATATATGCATGTCAATCCACTGACAGTTGTAGCGGAAACCAAAACCGGGATAAAGGTCCTTTATGATAGTCCTAGAGACGTGGGTACAGATCGAATAGTCGATGCGGCGGCGGCGCACCATATGTATGGTGGACCATGCATCATAGTTGATCTGGGCACCGCCACAGTTTTTGATGCAGTCAACGAACGAGCAGAGTACCTTGGAGGCGCGATAGCCCCCGGAATGATTGTTTCTGCCGACTCGCTTTATAGGGCCACTTCTCAACTTAGAAGAGTGGAACTAAATGCCCCAGATCAGGCAATCGGAAAGAATACCACCCATTCGATACAATCTGGTCTTGTATTCGGTTATTCAGAACTTATAAAAGGTATGATAGCCAGATTCAAAAAAGAAATTGGCACTGATGCAACTGTAATTGCAACTGGAGGTCAAGCAACCATAGTAAAAGACCACGTAGGTGAATTCGATTACATAGATCCCGACCTCACCCTTAAGGGTTTGCAAATAGTTCATTCCCTTAACATTAACTAAAGGTAGCGAAATGCCATCTCCTCTTAACAACAAAAGAGTCGTACTAGGAGTAACGGGTAGCATAGCGTGTTATAAAGCTGCTGACCTCGCGAGCAAACTCGTTCAGAACGGGGCATTAGTAGATGTAATACTGACAAGCGCTGCAACCCAGTTCGTATCAGAATTGACTTTCAGAAGCATAACTCACAGATCGGTATTTACCGATCTATATTCATCGGAATCTGAGCTCTCAATAAATCATGTAGCACTCGCGGAAACCGCTGATATCATAATAGTTGCCCCTACAACAGCTAACACAATAGCCAAAATTGCCAATGGCATTTCTGATGATGTCCTGACCACCACTATTTTAGCAACTAGGGCTCCAATTATTATCGCCCCGGCAATGGATGCCAACATGTTTGATAACGCAGCTACCCAAGCAAATGTAACCACACTTATAACCAGAGGGGTTTTTATCGCAGGCCCAGCCAATGGTAGGCTTGCCTCAGGCCTTATCGGACAGGGAAGGATGGTTGAACCCTCTAACATAATTAGTTCTGCCAGTATGATATTAGGCAAGGATGGGGACTTTTCAGGTAAAAAAATTGTCGTGAGCGCTGGAGGAACTGAGGAAGCCATAGACCCGGTAAGGAATATCACCAACCGTTCGTCAGGAAAAATGGGCTACGCAATTGCAGAGGCAGCAAGAGATCGGGGCGCTGTAGTTAGCCTAGTTGCAGGCCCTAACGCTATACCAAAACCTGTGGGAATTTTAGTTACTAACGTTCAAAGCGCAGAGGAAATGAAAAAAGTGATCGAGACCGAGTGTGATGGAGCCGACGCTCTGATAATGGCGGCGGCCGTCGCTGATTGGAGACCTTTGAAAAAAATGGATTCCAAAGCCAAAAAAAGTACTTCTGATACCTGGTCATTAGAATTGGTAAAAAACCCTGACATTATTGGCAGTATAAAAAATGACAGCCTTATTAAAGTCGGGTTCGCCGCAGAGAGTGAGAACCTCATAGAAAACAGCAAGACAAAAGTTAAATCTAAAAACCTAGACTTTATTGTCGCAAACGACATTACTGCAAAGGACAGTGGGTTCTCAGTAGACACTAATAAAGTAACCATAATCCACGCAAACGGGAACATTGAATCTCTCCCGTTAATGTCTAAGTATGATGTAGGCCATTCCATATTGGACAGGGTGAAGTCAGGCTTTTAACCAAATCAACTAAATGAAAAAAAATGCCTATTAAAATAGCGGTCATATCAGACACGCATTGTTATGAATGGGAAGAGGTTCACCCAGATATGCGCACTTTAGTGGCTGAGTGTGACATGGCGATTCATTGCGGAGATATAGTCCGCCAATCAGTAGTTGAAGGGTTTTTGAAATCAGCAAAAAAAGGGCTAATAGTCCATGGGAACTCTGATCCAGTAGATTTGCGGGAAAGCCTTCCATACACCCAAGTTATAGAGGTCGAGAAAACAAAGATAGGAATCACTCATCCTGCTTGGGGAGGACCTGAATTTCCGCCTTCGGATCTATTTAAGGATTTTGATGAGGCTTTAGATATAATTCTCTTTGGGCACACCCATGAACCTCTAATACAAAATATTAGCGGTACATTGTTTGTAAATCCCGGCCAAGGATATAAATCGTTTATGGTGGACGGTACTATGGCTGTTATTACGATTGACAACGGTGTGGCAGATGCAGAAATAATAATAATAGAATCAGGACGTTCGTAAAAACATCTCACTCTTTTTGTATTAGGTAGTTCCAGGTTTCAAGGGCAAGTGGATGAACAACCCCTTTCTGTTGCATTGTAGATCTGACTCTCAATTTCAAATATTCGAGAATGCCCTCGTCAAGATCAACTTCCATTTTATCTGCGACCAACACCAGTTCTGGATTAGCTGCCAATTTTTCTGGTTCTACCTTGTCCGCAATAAAAACTATTTTCTCGATATGCGTCATGCAGGGTCGACCGGTTGTGTGGTATCTAACCGAATTTACCACTTCCCCATCGTCACATCCTAGCTCTGATTCCAACCAAACAGCTGCCAAGGGTCCATGCAGCAGCACTGGACTATCAAGTTCATATGGATTTATGGGGATATTCTTTTCTCTAGATTGTATTAAAAGTTGAGATCCCTCAAGATGCCTCGCCAGATCATGAGAAAGTGCCCCTAGTGCACATCTTTTATCATCAACTCCATGAATTTTGCCAAGCCTTCGGGCCAAATCACGAGTCCTATAAATATGTTCCTTTAGGGGTAATGGGAGAGAAGCGACCATCCCATCTACTCGATCATAAAGTTTGTCAAATTGATGAGTCACATTTATCAACCAATACCTGCTAGGTTGTGTCCACCAATCAGATGCAAATGCAAGTGTGGAACCTGCTGCCCAGAATCTCTTTTCTGGTTAATCACTAGCCTATACCCACTTTCCGATATTCCCTCTCTAACAGCTAGTTCAGCTGCCACCTTGTACATGGAGTTCAATATTCTGAAATCTTCAACTTCAAAGGATTGAAGATACGTCAAATGAACACTCGGAATGATCAGCAAATGAACAGGTGAAACAGGGTTAATGTCTTTAATGGCAAAACAATGGTCATCTTTATGTAAAATTTCGGAAGGTATTTCCCCTCGGTAGATTTTACAAAAAAGGCAGTCGTCCATGTTTCCCTATTCCAGAACAGCAGTCGCCTCGATTTCAATGAGGAACTTTGGACTGACTAAGCCACTAATAAATACAGTGCTGCTAGCAGGTCCATCTTCCGGGAACAATTCTAGTCTCTGGGTTGCATATTTTGAATAATCTTCGGGCCTAACAATGAATGCTGTTATTTTAACGATATCATCATTGGTAGCCCCCACCGAGTCCAAAGCACTCTCAATATTCAAGAAGCATTGCTTGGCTTGGAGATAGCAATCATCTTCCCCGACAAGATCTCCTTTAGAATTTACAGGTACCTGACCTGACACAAAAAGCAGATTGCCGGATTTAGTGATTGGAGAAAACCCAGATGGCTTATTAGCTGGATTGGGGAAAAAAGTTTCTCTTGGCATTGTTCCTAACCTAGTTCCATTAAGGTAGCTGCATCACTTCTATGCGTACATCATCCGGTGCTTGTATAAATCCAATAATTAGACCGGTTGGTGTCTTGGTTGGTCCATCTAATATTTTTGCACCCAAATCTTCCAATCTTTTAAACTCTGCATCAATGTCATCCACTTCGATCCCGAAGTGCTCCAATCCCCAATGAGCTGCAGCGTCTCCCACTCCCATTGCTTCCCCGGTTCGATCACTAGATATATTTACAGCTATACCATCTTTAGTCCGGCACCTGATGAACCTGTCTCCTTGAGGGCGGGGATTTTCATCATTGATGATTTCAAACTCAAAAGCTTTCACATACCAATCTGCAGTTGCACCAGGGTCTGGGGCTTTAAGGTGAACATGGTTAAAAGAATACGACATTCTAAATTCCTCCGATTATATTAAAACAGCAGGTTAAATTAGGCGTTAATCTCTGTCAACACCCTCCTTCATGACTTGACATCATTTACAGCTGCAGCAAAGGCGAATATCTTGCTTTCGTCTTTAGCACCGTCAGTTTCAACACCCGTCGATACATCTACGGCCCATGGCTGTGAAACTCTGATCGCTTGGGATACGTTTTTAGAGGTCAGCCCTCCAGCTAATATAAATTTGCCTGACAAGTTGAATTGTCCAATCACATTCCAATCAAAAGTTTTGCCTGTGCCCCCCAAAGTCCCCTTCTCATATTTATCCAGCAAAGGTATATATCCCGAGCCGAATATATTATCCAAATCTGAATTGATCAATTTACTATTCACACCAAAATCGATTTTAACTTGTTTGATCACCTCAGCATCGACTTCATCCCAATATGATTTATCTTCCTCGCCACATAGTTGAGCATAATCTAACCCACATTCACTTATGATTTCATTTACTTCTTCTATCGGTTGGTTCGCAAACAAGCCAACCAAAGCTGGCCCACCGCGACCTGATTCATATCTGTATTCATCTATAATTCGAATTGCCAAATCTAAACTTACTTCACGCCTAACACCATGGACAAATACAAACCCCAGAAAAGAGGCCCCGTTTTCTCGGGCAACAATGGCATTTTGTGAGTCCTTTAACCCACATATTTTAAACAAAGTCACAGTAAATTCCTAAGTGCAATTGCAGGATCATTTGCTGTTACCAAAGATTCTCCCACCAAAACCGCCCCCACTCCTGCTTTCATAACCCTCTCAATGTCAGCCTTATCAGATATACCGCTTTCACTAACTGAAATTTTTCCGAGCGGCACCTTTGGAGCCAAAATTTCGGTCGTTTCGAGCGTGGTATTGAACGTTCTTAAATCTCTATTGTTGATCCCTATGATTTCAGCTCCAGATTCTACAGCCAATTCAAGCTCTTTTTCATCATGCACCTCAACCAAACATTGCATCCACAATGAGGTTGCGATGTTTGTGAAATCTATCAATTGGTCTTTGTCCAACATAGACACAATGAGCAAAATTGCGTCAGCCCCATAAGCCCGAGCTTCATAGATTTGATAAGGATCAAATATGAACTCCTTCCTTAAAACAGGCACCCCCGACTGATAAACTTCATTGTGGACTTCAAGCAGATCTTCAATGCTGCCATAAAAATGATCTTCGTTTGTAAGAACAGAAACTGCTGCTGCACCATTCTCAGCGTATACTGCGGCCAATTCAGAAGCTTTGATATCTTTTGAAAAAATACCTTTTGAGGGCGATCCTCTCTTCACTTCCGCAATTACCCTAATGGAATCTCCCATCAGACAGCCAGAAAAATTTAACGGCCTTTCACGACTCGATATCAA
>DJMH01000038.1:0-2152 GCA_002435305.1 Dehalococcoidia bacterium UBA6495 | reverse complement strand
TGTTTAATTTGGACAATTTTTTTCAAAATGTCAGGGGTGTCAGAATTTATCATCAGGCCCTATATCGCATTGCTAAGTTCTATGTGTTCATTTAAAGATTTCATCGCTTTGCCAGAATCTATGGAATTTGCGCTGATTGACATACATTCACTTAAAGTATCAGATATCCCTGCCACAAAAAGAGTCGCTCCAGCATTCATTACAACAATGTCTCTTGAAGGCCCAGGCTCCCCTCCTAATACGCCTCGAATTAGATTAGCACTCTCCTCAGCGTTACCAGCTTTTATGTTTTCCAGAGATGAGACTGCTATTCCGAAGTCTTCAGGTTTTATCTTATAACTATCAACTTTTCCTGCCTCAAGTTCCCACACAGTAGTGCTAGTAGATATGGTTATTTCATCCAGTCCATCATCACCGTGTACCACCAATGCCTTCTCACTACCTAATTTACCCAGGACATTGGCCATGAGTTCCCCAAATGACGGATCTGCGACTCCGATGAGCTGGCGAGCTGCACCTGCAGGGTTTGTGAGTGGGCCTAGAATATTAAAAACGGTCCGAATACCCATTTCCCTACGGGGCCCAGCAGCATATTTCATCGACGGATGAAAAGATTGGGCAAACATGAATCCAAATCCGGTCTCGCTTATACAGTGTGCGATTTGCTGCGAATTCAACTGAATATTCACCCCTAAAGCCTCTAGTACATCTGCGCTTCCGCTTTTACTGGACATAGCTCTATTACCGTGTTTACCAACCTTTATGCCCGCGCCAGCCGCTACAAAAGCCGCGGCTGTAGACACATTAAATGTTCCAAATCCGTCACCACCTGTACCGCATGTATCAACTAGATCATTTTCAGTATCCACATGTAACGACATAGTTCGCATTACAGAAGCCATGCCTGAAACCTCTTCCACTGTTTCTCCTTTCATTCGAAGAGCGGTGACTAATGAGGCAAACTGTGAGGGAGTAGCTTCCCCATCCATTATCGAAGTCATAGCAGAAACAGCTTCATCAAATGTAAGATTTTGTTTTTGAACCAGCTTTTCTATCAAATTACCGATCATAATTAGATCCTTTGAAGGCATCAATATTTCAAAAAATTTCCCAAAAGTTCCTTCCCGTTTTCAGTCATAATAGATTCAGGATGAAACTGTATTCCTTCCACAGGATGATCTTTATGCCTAACGCCCATTATTAACCCGTTTTCAGTCCAAGCGGTCACTTCCAAATCATCAGGAAGATCTTCCTTGAATATTGCAAGGGAATGGTAACGAACCGCATTGAATGGATTGGGTAACCCGTTAAAGACTCCCTTGCCATCATGATGTACCGCAGAAATTTTACCGTGCATTATTTCTCCAGCGCTACCAACCACCCCACCGTAAGAATGCCCCACGCATTGATGACCCAAACAAACCCCTAGTGTTGGTACGGTTGGTCCAAAGTGTTTTATGACATCGTTTGAAATACCGGCCTTATCAGGAGTACATGGGCCTGGCGATATAACTATTTTTTCAGGCCCCATTTTAGTTATCTCTTGCAGCGTGATCTTGTCATTTCGGACAACAGAAACCTCAGCTCCCAACTCAGCGAGATACTGATATAAATTGTAAGTAAAGCTGTCGTAGTTATCTATCAATAAAATCATTTAGTGAGCACCCAATTTGTTTTCGGCATCTTCTATGGCTCTCAGTAGGGCTCCGGCTTTATGAATTGTTTCGTAAAATTCTGTCTCCGGCACGCTATCGTAGACTATCCCTCCGCCTGCCTGAAAATGCGCCACCCCATCTTTGAAAACTAGCGTCCTTATCGTGATGGCAGTGTCCATATTCCCAACAAAATCAAAATAGCCAACTGCTCCGGCGTAGGGGCCCCTTGAATCCTCTTCCAATTCTGCAATTATCTCCATAGCCCTTATTTTTGGAGCACCTGATACAGTCCCTGCAGGGAAACACGCCCTAAGAGCGTCGTAATTCGAATATTCTGATTTTAATTTCCCTTCCACGTGGGACACTAAGTGCATAACATGGGAATACCTTTCTATTCCCATTATTTCTACCGCCTGAACAGTTCCCGGTTCGCTGACCCGGCCGATATCATTTCTACCGAGATCTAATAGCATTAGATGTTCAGCCCTCTCTTTTTC
>DJMH01000015.1:2622-9622 GCA_002435305.1 Dehalococcoidia bacterium UBA6495 | reverse complement strand
GGAGCACTTGCAACAACCAAGAGAGGCGCTCAGATTTCGATGCCCTCAAGAATAGAAGTTGATTCGTTGATGGGCAAAACCAACTAATTTCTAGGATTACCTCGATTTGTAAAAAGTTCGGATAGCTCCTTATTGATGCTTTGGACGATCCTAGGTCCTTGATAGATAAGTGAGGTGAGAATTTGGATCGAACTGGCCCCTGCCTTCAAGGCCTCATAGGCTTGATATCCGCTTGAAATTCCTCCACAGGCATTAATTTCTATGCTATCCCCGAATTCTGCCCGGTAAGTTTTAACCATCTCTATAGTATTTTCAAATAAAGGACTTCCACTAAGCCCTCCTTGTCCCACAGCGAGCCCGTCATGGGCAATTGGCACCGTGTTAGATACGGTCAGAGATTCCACCTTTTCCTCAAGGCAAATGCGCCCCAAGTTCAACACTTTTTCATCATCACCTTCCCCTGATTTATAGGGAGGTGTTTTTACAAGGAGGGGTTTGGATTTATTCTGATTTACTTCAGCTAACAGTGATCTAAGGTTGCTGGGCTCTTGAAAAATTCTTAGACCTTTAGTGTTTGGAGAACTTATGTTCAATTCTATTGCATCACACAAAGGTTCCAGCTGTTGATGGCATTCAGCAATGTCAGCAATATCTGTTCCAGAGACGCTGATAATGCGGACCGATTTTTTGGGGACAGATGCCATTTTGGATATTTCTGATAAGGCTTTTTCAAGACCATCTCCAGGGAAGCCTAAGGCATTGATCAATGCCGATTGATCTTTGAGTCTAATAACCCTTGGTTTGGGATTACCAGGTCTCGGGTTTTTAGTGACTGTGCCACCCGTAACATATCCGAAACCAAGCTCTTGAAGGGAGGAGAGGAATCTGCAGTTTTTATCATACCCTGCCGCTAAGCCAACTGGGTTTTTTATAGGGATACCCGCCACCGTCGCCTTTAACAGTTCATTGTGATGCTGGAAACCACTTCCCATAATTTTCCAGAGCCAAGTTTGAGAAAGTCCAAGATCCGACAGGTGCCAAGCCGTTTCTGGCTCCAATGTGAATAGGAGCGGTCTCATTAATTTCTTATAGAGCTGCATATAATGTCCCTTACTCTGGCCGTTACAGATCTTATTATATTGAAATGATGACAGGGTTACTTATATGGGTTGTGTATTATCTGGCATATAATGGTTTGGGTGGTGGCTACATGGGGACAGTTGTATAAAGGGAATTTTCAATAGATATGGATTTGCAATTTGAGTTGGGACGACCTGACGCTCCGAGAGGGCACGCATTGGTTTATTTCAATGATCTGTCGACTGGATCCTGCTTTGCCTCCTATATAGTCCTCCTCCCTATCACGGTAGACGTAAGCAAGTATGTCCCACCATTTTTGATGAATCAAGTAGGTGAAATTGGACCTGGTGACATGTCGGCTTTTGCGTTTCCTCCAGCCCCTGAAGAGGTGGAGGATGTAGAATTTTTGAAAAACCTGGCAGAGACAAGGCACGACGATCTGATATTTGGGGGGCAATACACCGCCTCGGATGTGACATCAGCTATGATGAAAGTAAATGATGTGGTTCAGGCTTATTTGGAGCTATACGAAGACGGCTCAGGTGTCAGTCTTAATGACCAAAACACAGCAATTTCTGAAAAATCAAATTTCCAGGTGAACGATATTGTTTACTCCATGATGAGCGAGCCTGATCGATTGAGTGAATTAACAAAACTTGTCGGCCGAATGCGGTACGCCATTGAGTCTGATGAGGAATCCCTCGTCGTTGAAACAGAGGCGGACCTAAATTCTATCTCTACTTATTTCTCGGAAATTTTCCAGATGCCGATTTTGATTGAATGGGCATGTAAGGAAGGAGAAAGGGCGTCCGGCATCGCTGATTTGTATCTCAAAAGGTGTTACCACCTAAGTTTAGAAGAATACGAAGATTTAGGCAGAGTGGAAGAACAAATAAAATCATTAGATGACTAATAATCCCCGTTTCAATTTTTCTTGGTTCTAAAATCCATTGGTAAATGACTTCAACGGAGACGGTCCAATGAGTGATCTGGTTCAAGTTCGAGACAGAGGCCATGTTCGGGTAATCAGAATGAATAGGCCGGGCAAAAAGAATGCGGCTTCCTTAGAACTGGCTTGGGGAGTAATTGAAGCAATAAGAGAGGCGACAAAAGAAGACGATGTATGGGTTATTGGTTTGACAGGTACAGAAGATGCTTTTTGTGCAGGTCTAGACCTTACCCCCGATGAAGGTCAAGAAGAATTCATACCGTTGTCTGGCCAGGATAGATATTTGGATGATCTAGGTTGGGTCAGTCGCTTCTATTTCACATTGCGGGAAGAATGTGACAAACCAATTGTAGGTGGTATCAACGGTGTGGCTGTCGGGGCCGGTTTATCGCTAGCAATGGCTACAGATATTCGGATAATGGCCTCATCAGCTCGCCTGCTGGCTGGCTACCCTAGGATTGGAGGCTCTCCGGATGGAGGATTGTCTATTACATTGTCCCAAGCAATAGGTTATGAGCAGGCCATGAAATTCCTCCTTGAAAATAGAACCGTTACAGGTGAGGAAGCCAAGAGTCTGGGTATGGTTAGCCAAGTAGTACCTGACGAGCAATTTGATGAAGAATTTGACAAATATTTGGACTTGTTGACGAATTTATCTCCAATCACCGCTAGAACTACGAAGAGGGTCTTGAGAACTGCCAACCGAATCGAAGTCGAAAAGCAACTTCATTATGAATTGTGGAATATTGGGAAATCATTGGGCAGTTTAGATGGACAGGAGGCTAGGAGAGCATTTATAGAAAAACGCCCTCCTATATTCACTGGAAGAACTGAGTAATGGGCTTAACCTAACACATTCTCCCTTTCCTCTAGGGTGGCTATCTTAAATATGGTCCAGTGTCGCAATTGTGCTATGTCTTCACCGGCTTGATCTTGCAACAGAACATCAAAATTCACAAAATGATGCGCCTTTCTCTCGTAGGCGCCAACCACATGGGCGGCCCCTATTACTTGAGTTCCAACCGGAACCACGTTCAAATGCTGGATTCGGCTCCTAGTGTGCATTGAGGAAGGTATATCGTAATTGTGCCTCATCAGTTGTTCAGCCCATCCGGCTGTCCAGGATGGGTGAGCGATAGGATTGCTACCAACGAACAACGGGTTGTTTGTTCGTTGTTTCTCCGAAGTGAATTCGGTTGCTGTCTCCACAGTAAAGTCAGCCTTCTTGGCAGCCCAATCAACCCCAATTTCAGCGGTCTCCAACGTCAGTGATTTTTTCTTTTGTCCTTCTTCAGTCGGGTTTAACGAGGTCGACCGAACGAATTCGCTGGACCAATCGGCTTTTCCTAGGCCAACTTTGCCTACTACACAGACTACCTCTTCTTCGTTAATCATTTCTACAGACCAAGAATTTGCGGTATTTTCCTCTGTTGCTCTTATGGTAAGTTGGTCTCCAGGAATTGTTGGTTGTCGAAAAGAGTATTCCGCCCAACCGACTTTTAGCCACTCTTCTCCTATAGCCTCTAGTATTGTATCTGTAGCCCAGCCCCATACTGTTACGCCTCCCACCAACGCTCCGGGAAAACCATAGGCTTTAGCAACCTCTGTGGAATGTATAGGATTAGATATATCCGGACTGTCCTCGTGCCCGAGGTAGGCGGTTACGGTATTTTCGATGACTTTTTGTGCCATAGACTTACCTCCTTAATTTAACTCATTTGGATTCGCAATGTAGGATACTTGATAGTTGACGGATTTGTCTTTTATTTTTAGAGTGACATGCAAAGAGTTTTTATTGCATCGGCGATCAAATTTGGGTTTTCCATCGGCAAAAAATGCGAGTGCTGTGGATATCTTTTTACAGTCGCATTAGGGAACATGTTACCCAGATCATTTCGAGTAATCGATGGTCCGAAATCATCAAAGCTTTCAGTAGATTTCATAGCTCTAGCTAACAGGATGGATACCGGATTTTCGTAACTTTTTAGGTTTTCAAGCACAGCAGGGTTTATATAGGCGCCGTACATTGCGGCTTCGGCTGATGGCGGGCACGACAGCTTATAGAAACTTCCTTGCTTTTCTAGGCCATGCTGGCAGTAATCCATTAGGACTGCTTTTTCCCAGGAAGCAAAATTTTTGTGCTGTGACAGTCGTTCGTACATCTGGGAAGGGCTTTCCCACTCATTTCTTCTTTTTGAAACCGGATGAGAATATTCCGGTTTACCAGTTTCGTCCTTCCTTCTATACCTTTGATCAACAAATAGACTTGGGTCACAGAGAACCAATCCTTTGACGATATCATCCAACTTTGTCGCAACAGAGGTTATTACGTGCCCCCCCATGGAATGTCCGATACCTACAACGTTTCTTAATTGCATTGTTTTGATTATTTTGATGACGTCGGGAACAAAAGAATCCCAAGGATATGGTGGGTTAGTGTTGGTACTTTTGCCGTGACCTCTTAGGTCAACGGAAATGCAATGACATCCTTCCAATTTTTCTATAACACGGTCCCATATACGGCCATGAAATCCAGTTGCATGGCAGAACAGCAAAGTTGGGCTGTCGCCTTCCCATTCGTATAATGTGTTTTGGTAGTCCTTTATGGGAAGTTGAATGGTGTTCGGTTCTTTCAAGAATTAAGATCCTTAGAACAAAAAGAGACCGCAGTCATGGCTGCGGTCTCGGGCTAGTTTTCCTATAGGGTTACCAAGGCATTTTACGGCCCATTTCTTTCCGCAATTTATCAGCTATGCTTTCATCTGGGACATGTACGATTCTTGCGCCTATTTCATGTAGCGCGTGTCTAGCTCGTTCTTCTGTAGTGAGATTTTCATCTTGCCAGCTGCACAAAAAAGTTAAACCGGATTTATCACAGGCCCTTTTGACTATATTTCTAGCCTCGTCCATTTCCTTTGTATAGGGAGGATCATGAAGATCTGGATCTCCATGGGACATGCCCATATCCCCTGGGCCCCACTCTGCGAAGGATATCCCTGGTACTGCGGCTATATTATCTGCGTCTGGTAGACAGAATCTATCCTCAATTTTCAAACCCAGCATGAGTTCGCCTTCAGGGTTTAGAGGCCACGGATCAGCCTTCCGCATGTAATCTGTCGGATCAAGATCCCATATTGCTGCGGGCTCTCTCTGCCCACCGCCACCGCGTAAACCTTCCGGTATACCTTGGTCTCTACCAATTGTTTGAAAAACATATCTGGATGCCGCCACAAACATTGCAACGGCGTCAGCTCTTCTCGTGTGGGTATGTAGAATACCGTGGACACCAGTTGACAATACATGCCTGATTTGCCAGGCGTTGTAAATGACCTCTTCCGGAGTCATACAGTTGGATGGTACCGTCGTGATTACGGTTGGAGTAAGATGTCCGCTTGGCGTGGGGCCACCGTCCCTCAACCCTTTCATGAATTGACTTAACCCCACTGTATCAAAAGGGTGATGCTCGAAATCATATTGGATCAAATCAGCCCAGGTTTGAGACATCTCTTTACCGCGTTCATAAGTCAACTCTCCCGCGGGAACGGCAAAGATTGCCTGACCTTGTTCGATGAGTTCTATACATTTATTAATTCTGCTCATACATTATTCCTCCATACTCAGTTGCAGATATTTTAATCGAAGCCTGATATAACGCAATTCCATTTATTTGTTGGGGAAGGTTTGCATATCATATTATTCAGTGAAATCGCCTTCGACCCATTCTGGTTTTATAGGAGGAGGCTGTCTGCATAATGATTCGATCGAGATGTGATTTTCTTGATTCGATGATTCGTGTATCGCCTCCATGACATCTAGAACATGATAAGCCAGTGATATGTCGGCTCTAGGTCGCCTCGAATCTTTAACAGCTGCCACCATGTCGGCGACACCAAGACCTCTACCTCCAATCGGATGTGTTAAATCTATTGGTTTCCAATTATCTTCATACCCTATTTGGATCGACACTGGCCCCTCAAAAGTGTTTGGATCTGGGACCGATATAGACCCCTCAGTGCCATAAATCTCTATTCTGGGAAGTTGGGATCCCCATATATCGAAGCTGGTAATGATTGTTCCTATGGCCCCGTTGACGAATCTTAGAGATGCTGCGACATGGGTTGGGATTTCCACGTCAATTTTGGTTCCAGATAGAGATTCAGATGTGATAGTTCTTTCTCCGAATGTTTTTCTTGTCATTCCAGATACTGAATTGATAGGGCCCAGCAGATTAATAAGGGCCGTTAGATAATACGGGCCCATATCCAACATGGGCCCACCACCGACTTCGTAATAAAATGCAGGATCAGGATGCCAATGTTCATGCCCATGGTTTACCATGAAAGCGGTGGCCGCTATCGGCTCACCTATTGCCCCCTTGTCGATCAAATTCCTGCAGGTCTGGATACCCGCACCTAAAAAAGTGTCGGGAGCACAACCGGCCATCATCTTCATATTGTTAGCAGATTCCAGGATTTTGGCACCATCTGAACGGTGTATTGCTAGAGGTTTTTCACTATAGGCATGTTTGCCAGCATTAAGTATCCTAGTAGATATTTCACCGTGAGCTTTAGGGATCGTCAGATTCACAACCAGTTCTATATCCTTTCGTTCAAGGAGTTCATCTACTTCTAGGTGCTCAGGAATGTTGTATTCCAACGCTCTTGCTTTTGCTCTTTCCATGACTATATCGGCACAAGCCCTGACATTAATCCCGGGCAGTCTAGGTAAATTTGTTAGATACTGGTCGCTGATGTTTCCACATCCGATAAGGCCTATATTCATTGATCTCTACCTATATTTGTATTGTTATCGACTGGCCCATAATATCCCTCTTTTTGTTATTTCTAAAACTTCAGGGATGTCAAAATCTTCCATTTTGTGACCCAATGATGAGTAGAATACTTTCCCCTTTCCCCAATTTCTTTTCCATGCAACAGGCATGACACAATTTTCAATCCATTTGGCTTCGTA
>DJMH01000015.1:0-2233 GCA_002435305.1 Dehalococcoidia bacterium UBA6495 | reverse complement strand
TGATTGCTTGGGTCCACATGCATGTAATATTGCTCCGTATCCATATCAAAATCATTCAATCCCTGTGTTATTGAGTCTTTGAGGTCTGAGATAGTCACTTTATAGGGGATGTAACCTCCTGGGTGTGCTACCCACTGTCCTCCAACCAAAAATTGGTAATCCACGTTGTCGCGGAATGAATCCCCCATACATCCGTGCCAACCGCCTATTCCGACTCCCTCGTATACAGCCCTGAGTAAATTGATGGTTTGTTTTTGCCCCAAAGAACCCTGAGTCCAGATGGGCACTATTAAATCAAGAGATTTCAAATGTTCTAAATCCAGATAAGCGTCTAGAGTGTCAGATATAGTCACGGTGTATCCTTCGCTTTCAAGCCATGGACCAAAAAGCTCGGTGCATTCCTTAGGCGAGTGCCCCAACCATCCTCCCCAGACCAGCAAAGCCGATTTTGTCATATCCTGTTCCTTTTTGAATTATTGAGCAATGTATCCGCCATCTATAACCAATTCTGTTCCCGTTACAAAGGATGCCTCGTCAGAAGCTAAGAAAAGAACTCCATAAGCTACTTCAATTGATTCTCCAGTCCGACGCAATGGTGTTTGCGCGACATACTCATCTCGTTTGCTTGCTATTCCATGATCTGAAGAGGTCATTGGAGGCATAAAGCCTGGGTGTACTGTGTTTACTCTTACACCAAAAGGTCCGTATCTGACCGCCATAGCTTTACTAAAAATCCGAACGGAACCCTTGGAGGCATGGTAGGCGGGATGTCCGTATTCCCCTCCAACAAACCCCATTATGGAAGATATGTTTACAATCGATCCACCGCCTTGAGACTTCATAATTTCGGCAGCTGTTTTGGTACCCAGGAAAACACCGGTAGAGTTGACTTCCATGATGTTGTTCCATGCATCCGTACTCAGTAAATCTGATGTGGAGGTACTGCTGATTCCAGCGTTATTGACCAATATGTCGACCGATCCATATTTAGCTAGGACGTTGCTAGTCATCGATTGCCAGTTTTCCTCATTGCTAACATCACAGATTTCGAAATGCGCATTGCCTCCACCTTCAGATATTTCCTCGACCAACTGCTGTCCAGCTTCGGAATCTACATCGGCTAAGACGACATTCGCCCCTTCACTAGCAAACAATTTAGATTCTGAAGACCCCATTCCATTGCTTGCTCCTGTGACTATGGCTGTTTTACCTTTCAGTCTCATATTTACCTCCAAACACGAATTCTTTTGTAGCCCATCGATTATTTATTTTGTATCATGCCTCTAATCTTCAAAGATGTCATGAAGAGACAAAAACATTTATTTAAAGGTGATTCTATGGACTTCAGGGAAATATTGAAACTGCAATTTGATGAATATGAATCTGAAACTGAAAGATTGGTAAATGGATTAACTGGGGAAGAAAGACGATTCATGCCGTCTGAAGAATCGCATCATATAGATTTCGCTTTGTGGCATGCGTCAAGAGCCGAGGACATTTTATTGAATTTGGGCGTTCGTGAAGAGGAACAGTTGTGGATAAGAGGAGGCTGGGCCGAAAAATTTGGAATCCCTGCGGCAGATGTCGGGGTTGGCTACACTGCCCAGCAGGTGAAAGATATGCCGGCCATTTCCTTAGAAGATCTGCTTGCCTATTATAAGGCGGTCAGGGCGGAAACACTCGAATGCGTAAGGACCATTGACCCTGACGAAATGGATAAAAGATGTCCTTTTGAACGCTTGCATCACCAACTACCAGAAGTAACTAAAGGCGGGGTTTTGGCCCATATGGTTGTCGAGCCAGTTCAGCATTTAGGACAAATAGGGTACATTCGAGGAATTATCCGGGGAATGTAGCACTGTGACCGAGAAAAATTATTGTACTGAGAATGAAGCTGAGGTACGCGGAGGGACCCGTTTCTGTGGTGCCTTTGAAGCGACATGATGAGATTACCGTTTCAATCTTTCTCCAAACACGAATACGGTTGTAGCCCATCGATTGTCTATTTTGTATTATGCTTTGGATTCCGGTAAATGTCAGGAAAAGACTAATACCCAGACTAAAAGGTGCTTCTATGGATTTCAGGGAAATATTGAAACTTCAATTTGACGAATACGAATCAGAAACAGAAAGGTATCTGGATGGATTAAGCGATGAAGAAAGACGCTTCATGCCGTTTGAAAAATATAATCACATCGATTTTATTTTATGGCATGCTTCTAGAGCCGAGGAT
>DJMH01000097.1 GCA_002435305.1 Dehalococcoidia bacterium UBA6495 | reverse complement strand
AATGGAAACCATATCTACGTAAACCCCAGTAAATCCTCCAAATAACTGGTTGCGAGGATTCAAAAGATGATCTGGTAAATGGACATCTACTTCCACCAACCCTAATTCCTGCCGCAGGACTTTCCATTTATGCGATTCCACCAGGTCACCGGCATTATGCCCCGGTTTTAAAAACATTGGTCGATCATTAGCTTTTTTGACGTCCTCGGTCATTGCTCATCCTATGGTATCTTATACGCAGTGCTACTCGGAAAGCCGCAGAGAATGAATTAAAATACAGCGCGGGTCAAATCCCTAAGCTAATCTTAAAACAGTGGTGATCCTCACAAAAATAAGGAGTAATCCATGATTTCTAGCCTATTTCGTTACCCGATCAAACAGCTCATGTTAAGCGCCACGATCACCGTTCTATCTACTATCTCAGCAGCAAATGACTTGCCAAAGGACACGCCCGAGAGTATGGGGGTGTCTTCAGAAAGGCTGAAAAATCTATCCAGCGCAATGCAGCGTTACATCGATGCCAATATGTTAGCGGGCACAGTGTCTTTGGTTTCTCGCAACGGCAAAATCATACATTTTGACTCTCAAGGATGGAAAGACAAAGAATCGGACGAAGCGATGACTGACGACACAATTTTCTTCATCATGTCCATGACCAAGCCTATTGTCTCTACTGCATTAATGATGCTCTATGAGCAAGGTCACTTCCTTTTAACCGATCCAATTACTGATTGGATACCGGAGCTGCAGGGCAAGGAAGTAATAGTAAATGATGAATTCGGTACACATCGGGTGCCTTCCGACCGACCTATCAATTTCAGACATGTTCTCTCACACACTTCCGGTTTGGATCCCAGCCGAAACGAGCTTACCCAAGAGGAATTAAAACTGCTCGGTAGAACCAACACTCTTGTAGAAACAATTTTGCAACGCAGTCCCCTCCCTTTAGCCTTTCATCCAGGAGATAGCTGGCAATATGGCAGCTCTACTGACTATGTAGCACTTTTGGTAGAAAGGATTGCTGGCGTGCCTCTGAAAGACTATCTACAACGTATGATTTTCGATCCACTCATGATGGAAGACACTTTTTATGTGGTCCCACAAGAAAAACGGCACCGGGTATCAAATGTCTACAGCCCTTCGGGACCTGGTCAAACAATTGAATTAGCCCGAACACCTGAGTACAGTGCCCAACCATTCTTTGGCTCAGACTACTATGGTGGGGTTGCTGGCCTGTATTCGACAGCTTCTGATTATTGGCGCTTTAGCCAAATGCTGCTTAATGGTGGAGAATTGGATGGTCTTCGTCTGTTGAGTCCCAAGACAGTGAATCTAATGATTTCCAACCACAGTGGCGATGGCGAAGTATATATTCGCGGACCTGGTTATACCTTTGGCCTTGGTTTTGGAATCGTCAGTGACGCAGGTCAGGCAAGAGACCCTCTCACTCCTGGAACATTTAGCTGGGGAGGTGCCTGGGGCACTATTTTTTGGGTGGATCCAATCGAGAATATGATTGGAATCATGATGACCCAGATCACTTCGTACAATCACCTGACCGTTAGGCAGGAACTTGGGGTAACCGCAATGCAGGCTATTATCGATAGCTACAGTAATAAACCATTCAGCGTACGTGGTTATCCTGTTCTCGACTAAGTCGGAGAGCCTGGACTTCTTAAAACTAAATCTAGAGGTTTACCGGTTCAAAAAGCTCGCGATTTTCTGTATAAGACAAAAAAGGGGCCTAATTAGGCCCCTTTTTTCCGCATGCTGGTATTACTACCTTTCATCTAATAGCTGGTAAATCCTGCGGATAGCCCGCGGGTCGACACCTGGACTACTTATCTGGGCATAATTATCGCTATGGTCTGTCATGTCGATTTGCTCCGCAGCCTCTTCCCAGGTTACTCCTATTCTGTATTGATCCGATGCCCTGTCCCAAAGATCACGTAAATAAGCCTGGAAATTCTCTATTGGCTGCTTGTTACGCATGACAGGTCCGTGTCCAGGTAGCCAGGCCTCAAAATCCAGCGCTTTTAATCCCTCCAGCGAGTCCGGCCACTCATCAACATGACCATCACCCATATAAGCCAGCCCCGGCAGCATCATGTCGCCTGTAAACACAACTTTCTCTTGCGGCAAGTAGATCACTACGTCACCACCAGTGTGTGCACGGCCGAAATGTAATAGCTGGATTTCACGGGAACCATTTGCCACTACCTGGAACAGAGTCATCTCATTCTGCAGAGTTATATTTGGAGGAGTCGGCACTACTTCTCCGATTGCATTCATATATTCTTGTTGAACTCGATGGGTTTCCTCGAGTTCTGCGCGTCTCCTAGGATCGGTTTCCGCTTGTGCTCGCCGCGCGAGATTAGCCACCGTAGCTGGTACAGGATCAGAAAAACTCCTAAAGGTATTTTCTTCCAGCACATTGCCGATATCGCCATTCAGCTTAGCACGGGTGAATTCATGACCGATAATCTCTACCCCTTCCGGAAAAGACTGATTGCCATGAGCGTGATCGAAGTGGTAGTGACTGTTAACCAAATAGCGCACAGGTTTGTCGGTTACAGCCGGAATTGATTCCAGCAGAGCCTGCGACGCAGCAGGAGTTACATGAGAATCAACTACAAGAGTGTCAAACTCTCCAACTAGGATCATGGCGTTACTCATAGTAAATACTGATCCAGTGCCAGTAACTTGCCACACGCCATCAGCAACCTCGACAAATCGATGTGTTCCTGTTTCGACAATCTCGCCTTCCTGGGCAATCGTGAAAGGGGAAATGAAAACCAGGATACAAGCAAGGACAGTCGAAGAACTTGATTTTTGTTTTATGTTTATCATTGTTTTCGTCCTGTGGCGAATTGAATTTTCTGGCCCATCTGTTGCCAGGGCCTGACGTCAACTACCGATCTACTGAGCAAGAAGTCGACAATAGCTGAATTCTTTTTTACTGTTTCTAAGGATCCGAGAATCAGTATTCAGCGCTTATTCTTTACGTTCGTAATGGCCCATCAGCATACCGGTAGCAAGTACATGACCGTCAATAGCTTCCAGCAACTGAGCTTTATTAAGGCCTGTTTCGAGGCCAAGGTCTGAATCCAGGGCATACACTCTAAAGTGATAGGCATGCAATTGGCCGTTGGCAGGAGGCCGAGGCCCAAAATAACCGGCGCGGCGCGTACCATTTAATCCATTAATAGTGCCTTCAAGACCAGCAAGGCTAACGTCGGCATCAGCAGGCATACCTGCAGGCAATCCGGCAGAACTCGCAGGGATATTGTACACAACCCAATGGACGAACGGCTCCGGCATCATGCCAATCTCGACAACCTTAGGATCATCGCAAATCATTGCCAATTGAACTGTACCAGCCGGCAAATCAGACCAAGACAGGTCAATAGATGTATTGGCACCGTATGCTGAATTTTCCTCGGGTACCATGCCATGATGATCAAAGACCGAACTGGTGACTGTAATAGTCTCAGGTATATCTTGTGCAAATATTTGCGCACATAGAAGCACGGCAGTTAATGCACTAAGGGTGGTAATCAACTTTCTCATTATTTTCTCCTCGAATTGAACTCGGTGATTGTAGCTTACTTTTTACCGGTGTATGCGACCTTTTCCGCTTTCTCTCTCAATAAGTATTTCTGAACTTTCCCCGTAGACGTCTTATCAATGGGGCCGAATTCAATTTTTTTCGGTATTTTAAATCCTGCTAATTCTTCCCGGCAATAAGCGATCAGCTCTTTGGTTGTCATCTCTTCGCCTACTTTAAGGCACACAAAGGCACAAGGGACTTCACCCCATTTTTCATCCGGACTAGCCACAACTGCAGCTTCTAGTATTTTGGGATGTTTGAATAGGACTGACTCAATTTCCAGTGATGAGATGTTCTCGCCACCAGATATTATAATATCTTTA
>DJMH01000034.1:22117-26377 GCA_002435305.1 Dehalococcoidia bacterium UBA6495 | reverse complement strand
TGTTGCTGAGATCGAACTAGAAGACGAAATGGAAAATGTAGAAGAACCTACGCAAGATACTAAAGAAGAATAGCTATGTAGGAGCCGATATATATGGCAAGTAGATTCGAGAAATTTTCAGAAAGGGCCCGCAGAGTTTTGTCGTTGGCTCAGGAAGAAGCTCAGAGGTTCAACCATAACTATATTGGTACTGAGCATATTCTTCTTGGACTAGTAAGGGAGAACGAGGGAACAGCAGCCAAAGTTCTCGGAGGCCTGAGCATAGAGCTAAATAAAATTAGGTCTGCGGTTGAATTCATTATAGGGAAAGGAGATACCGCGGCTAGTGGCGAGATCGGTTTGACCCCTAGGGCCAAGAAAGTAATCGAATTGGCAGTTGATGAAGCACGACGATTGAATCATCACTATATCGGAACGGAACATTTGCTAATAGGCTTGATGCGGGAAGGGGAAGGAGTTGCCGCTGGGGTGTTGGAGAGCCTAGGGGTGACCCTGGATAAGGTCAGGGGCGAAACCAATTCTGTTTTGAACAAGGGAGCTAGGTCATCTAAGGGGAGGTCGGGTGGCAAAACAACTACAAAAACGCCTACCCTTGATCAGCTAGGAGTGGATCTAACTGAAAAAGCTAATGATGGGAAACTAGATCCGACTGTGGGAAGGGAGAAAGAAATAGAGCGTGTGACTCAAATACTGAGTAGGCGAACGAAAAATAATCCAGTTTTGATAGGGGAACCAGGCGTTGGTAAGACTGCAATAGTGGAGGCTCTCGCCCAACGAATTGCTTCAAACGATGTTCCCGGAACTTTGCAAGGGAAACGTCTTGTTACTCTGGATATGGGTTCCTTGGTGGCAGGAACAAAGTATAGAGGCGAATTTGAAGAGAGACTTAAGAAAGTAATAGAAGAGATTAAGAAAGCAGGTAACTGCGTCTTGTTTATTGACGAGATTCACACAATGGTTGGGGCTGGGGCAGCGGAAGGAGCTGTTGATGCCGCTAATATTCTCAAACCCTCTTTAGCTAGAGGTGAAATGCAGACTATTGGTGCGACCACATTGGACGATTACAGAAAGTACGTTGAAAGAGATCCTGCTTTGGAAAGGCGATTTCAACCCGTGAGAGTTGAAGAGCCGAGTGTAGATGAGACTGTTGAAATACTTCGTGGGATTAAAGAAAAATATGAAGAGCATCATCAGCTTGAGATATCAGATTCAGCGATCCAGTCCGCAGCAAGCTTAGCCTCAAGATTCATTGCAGATAGGTTCCTGCCAGATAAGGCGATAGATCTGATCGATGAAGCATCATCGAGAGTACGGATACACCACAGCATGGCACCCAGTTCTGTAAAAAAAGCCTCGCAGATGCTCGATAGCGTCAGGAAAGAGAAAGATGATGCTATTTCTGGTAGAGAATACGAACATGCTGCAGAACTAAGAGATCGGGAAGTTTCGTTATCAGAAAAACTGGAAAATATGAAAAAAGAGTGGGAGGAAGAAAAAGGCGATCAACAACCAGTAGTTGAAGAAGAAAATATAGAGGAAGTGGTTAGTATGTGGACCGGAATTCCGGTTACAAGGCTAGCTGCAGCGGAGAGTGAAAGGCTCATTAAAATGGAAGAAGCTTTACGCCAAAGTGTCATTGGCCAAGAAGAAGCCATAGAAATTATGTCGAAGGCTGTTAGGCGATCGCGATCTGGCTTGAAGAACCCTAGAAGACCAACTGGGGCCTTCATATTTATGGGACCTACAGGTGTTGGAAAAACTTATATAGTTAAAAAACTGGCTGAATTTATGTTTGGCAGCGAAGATTCCATGATACGACTTGATATGTCTGAGTTCATGGAACGTCACACAGTTGCTAGATTAGTTGGAGCCCCCCCAGGTTATATTGGGTATGATGAGGGGGGACAACTAACAGAAGCTGTTAGAAGGAAGTCGTACAGCGTAATACTGCTCGACGAGATCGAGAAGGCTCATCCAGAGGTTTTCAATATCCTGTTACAAATTTTTGATGATGGCCATTTAACTGATGCCAAGGGCAGAAAGGTAGATTTTAGAAACACTATAATCGTGATGACCAGCAATATTGGGTCAGATTTAATCAGACAGGATAGATCCCTTGGATTTAGTGCAAGGACAGAGGGGGCCCAGAGTGAAGAAGAATCCTATTTGCGAATGAAAAATAATGTTCTTGATGAAGTTAAACATTTTTTCAGGCCTGAATTTTTAAATAGAATCGACGGTACCGTTGTCTTCCATGCTTTGAGTAGGTCACATATGGAGGATATCGTCACTATTTTGATGAAGGAAGTATCAAGTAACCTGCTCGAAAAGGGAATATCTCTTGAAGTAACTGAGGCCGCACGAGAGTGGTTGGCTGAAGAAGGTTATGATCCAACTTTCGGGGCAAGACCGCTGAGAAGATTGATTCAAGACACGGTAGAAGACAAATTGTCGGATGCTTTACTTGCTGGAGAGATAGGACCCGCGGATACAGCGATCGTAGATTTGGATGAAAACGCCATAATAATCAAGACTGAGACTCCGGCTTCATTAACATCTTCCTCAGTATGATCACGACATAACCCTGAATTGGAAACCGGGAGACCTGTTTGAAAGTAGCCTACGTGAATGCAATAGGTGGAGCCAGCGGGGATATGTTGTTGGCTTCCTTAGTTGATTCGGGTTTGGATGTAATGGGATTGTCGTCGGCTCTGACATCGGTAGGTATAGAAGGATTTCAACTAGAGGCTTTGTTGGAAGACCGCCAAGGTGTGAAAGGGACCCATTTAGATGTAAATATAGATAGGTCGGACCCGGGGAAAAGAACTCCGACAGATTTTATAGATATAGTCAACGCAGCACCGATATCGGAATCCTCTAAATCTAAATGCTGCGAAGTATTCAATATGATTGGGGAAGCTGAAGGCTTTGTACATGGTGAAGATCCGGGAAAAGTTCATCTCCATGAATTAGGCACTATAGACACGATCATAGATGTCGTCGGTGTTGTGCTGGGATTAGAAATGTTGTCCGTGGAGAAGCTTTACAGCTCTCCAATACCGACAGGGTCAGGTACCGTTAGAACGGAGCATGGTCTTTTGCCGGTACCAGCTCCGGCTACTGCCTATATGTTGGCCTCAAAAAATATACCCTGCTACCCACCACCGTCGTATATGCCTCCCACCGGCGAAATGGTTACCCCTACCGGCATGGCATTACTTGCGACATTGGCTGATTTTTCACAGCCAGTAATGAATATACATTCCATTGGCTATGGGTTAGGGACTCGAGATCCTGAATCATACCCGAATGTTTTATCTCTTTGGATAGGTGACCTGTCAGCTTCTAAAGACGAAGCTGACATTATTCTTTTGGAGACCAATCTAGACGATACCACTGGGGAGACACTAGGATACGTTCAAGAAAAACTTTTTGAATTAGGTGCAAGAGATGTGTGGTTTACCCCCATACAAATGAAAAAGAATCGCCCAGGGATTTTATTATCATCTTTGATAGACGAAAGCATGAAAGAAAGGATCGCTGATTTCATTATGCTTGAAACTTCCACACTAGGAATACGAGTGAGATCAGTTGAGAGAATTGAGGCAGAGAGAAAAATTGAAAGTTTTGAATCGTCTCTTGGGAATGTGAGAATCAAATTAAAGAAGAAAAACGGATTAGTAGTTGCGGTAGCACCTGAGTATGAAGATTGTAAGAAATTAGCCTCTGATGATTCAATTCCTTTCAATCAAGTGTTTTTTTTGGTGAAGAGGGAAGCGGAAGATATATACCTTCAAAATCTATGACGAAAACTGGCCCTACATCCGACTTGATTATGTTGACCATTTGTTTATTAAGCTAGTACAATTTCTTGATTCGACTTGTATGGTGTGCGCTATTGGCCTAAACGGGACGCTGATTTGACAGTCCAACCAATGTTCCTATGCTAAACTGAAATGCGGTTTATCTGGAGGGTTGGGAGAGTGGTTAAATCCACCAGACTGTAAATCTGGCGCCCGGAAGGGCTACGTAGGTTCGAATCCTACACCCTCCACCATACGATAAGTAAGAATAGGTAAATAAAAGAAAAATAGGCCCGCATAGCTCAGTGGAAGAGCGCGTTCTTGGTAAGAACGAGGTCAGCAGTTCAAATCTGCTTGTGGGCTCCAGAGATTCGGAGGAAATAGAATTGGCTAAGCAGGTTTTCGACAGAACAAAGCCTCACTTAAACGTAGGTACAATTGGTCACGTTGACCATGG
>DJMH01000034.1:5139-21782 GCA_002435305.1 Dehalococcoidia bacterium UBA6495 | reverse complement strand
AAAACAACTCTAACGGCAGCTATATCTTCAGTATTGGCTTCTGAAGGGTTGGCGGATTTTAGGGCATTCGATACGATTGATAATGCTCCTGAGGAAAAGGAACGTGGTGTTACCATTGCTATCACCCACGTGGAATATGAGACTGCTACCAGGCATTACGCTCACGTGGATTGCCCAGGGCACGCTGACTATATCAAAAATATGATAACGGGCGCTGCCCAGATGGATGGTGCTATTCTCGTTGTTAGTGCTCCTGATGGTCCTATGCCTCAGACAAGGGAACACATTCTACTGGCTAGACAGGTTGAGGTGCCTCGAATAGTTGTGGCTCTTAACAAGGTCGATATGATGGATGATGAAGAATTGTTGGAGCTGGTGGAATTAGAAATGAGAGAATTACTTTCAGAATATGGATTTCCAGGAGATGATATTCCTTTCATTAGGCTAAGTGCTTTAAACGCACTTGAAGCTGAAGACAAAGGTAAAGATAGTGAGTGGGGGAAGGCTGTATGGGAATTGATGGACGCAGTCGATGATTACATCCCAGTTCCGAATAGGCCTAAGGATCAGCCTTTTCTAATGCCCGTCGAGGACGTGTTTGGTATTAAGGGACGAGGTACTGTGGTGACCGGCAGGGTTGAAAAAGGTATCGTCAATGTCGGACAGGAAATAGAAGTGGTTGGTCTCAAAGACACATATACTACTATCGTCACTGGGGTTGAAATGTTTCATAAAACCCTCGAGTCAGGAGAGCCTGGGGATGCAGTTGGAGTGTTGTTGAGAGGAGTCGATAGAGAAGATGTAGAAAGGGGTCAGGTACTGTGCGACCCAGGTAGTATAGAGCCTCACACTGAATACGAGGCTCAAGTATATGTACTTAGTAAGGATGAAGGCGGTAGACATACCCCATTCTTCAATGGATATAAGCCTCAATTTTATATCCGAACGACAGATGTTACTGGTGAAATCCAGCTCCCCGACGGAGTTGAAATGATTATGCCTGGCGATAACGTGGAGATGAAGGTTAAGTTAATTACTCCTGTCGCATTGGACGAACAACTAAGGTTTGCGGTGAGAGAGGGAGGAAGAACGGTCGGGTCTGGAGTAATAACTAAAGTTCTTGAGTAAAATAATGTTAGATCTAGCCAGATCCGATTATTTAATCTGATCTGGTTCTTTTTTGTAGGAACGTAGGAAATATATATGGCCCGTAGAGGGGAAAATCGAATACTTATCACTTTTGGCTGTACTGACTGCAGGCAAAGAACTTACAATTCCAATAAGAGCCGAAGAAATGATCCCCAAAGGATGGAATTAAAAAAATATTGTCCGAGATGTAGAGCTCATACACTTCATAGGGAAGTCAGATAAATTGCAACAAAGATTTGGTAGGACTACTACTAGAAGATCAATAAATTTCCGATTTTTCGGAGAAGTTATTGGAGAACTGCGTAGAGTAACTTGGCCAACGACCAATGAAACTTTCAGATTGACCCTCATGGTGTTGGTTGTTGCCGCAATTTTGGGAGTTGTTCTCGGAGTGGCTGACCTAGTGTTTGGCTGGGTTTTTGACACTATTTTGTAGATGGTGGATGGTGATTACCAATGATTGAGGAACAAACAGAAAACAGACGCTGGTACATAATACATGCCTATTCTGGTCAGGAAGATCGAGTGAAAAAAAATCTTGAGCAGCGTATCCTGACTATGGATGTTAAAGACAAGATTTTTCAGGTTATTGTCCCTACAGAAGAGGAGATGGAATATAAGGATGGCCAGAAAAAAACTAATTTGAAGAAGATATTCCCAGGGTATATTCTTGTTCAAATGGAGATGGATGACGATAGTTGGTTTGTGGTCAGAAATACTCCGGGAGTAACAGGATTTGTATCAGCTGAGGACGAAAGTGATAACCGACCAAAGCCTGTTCCATTAGAACAAGAAGAGGTCGACCATATACTTAATCAAATACGGTCAGATGAGCCCAGAATTAAAGTGGGCTTTGCTAGTGGGCAGACTATCCGGGTTACTGAAGGTCCGTTTATAGACTTTATGGGAGTTGTTGACGAAGTATATCCCGATAGATTGAAAATAAAGGTACTAGTATCGTTTTTTGGCAGGGAGACACCTGTTGAACTCGATTTTCTGCAAGTGGAAAAAACTTAATAAGGATAAATTTCTCCATTGGCTAAAAAAGTAATAGGATTGATAAAACTGCAAATCGAAGCTGGCAAAGCTACTCCAGCTCCCCCGGTAGGCCCTGCACTAGGACAGCACGGGGTCAATATCATGGGATTTGTAAAGGAGTACAACGAGAAAACTGCTTCTATGGCGGGTGCTATAGTGCCTGTCGAGATTACGGTTTTTGAGGACAGATCCTTTAGTTTCATAGTCAAAAGTCCACCAGCCTCAGACTTATTGAGAAAAGCGGCAGGAATTCCAAAAGGCAGTAGTAATCCTTTAGCAGAGAAAGTGGCCACTATACCTCGCAGCAAAGTTAAAGAAATTGCCGAGACCAAGATAAAAGATCTCAATGCAGCGGATGTAGAAGGAGCCATGAAAATTATTGAGGGGACTGCCCGAAGTATGGGGATAGTCGTCGAATAATCTGATTCTAATGTAGCCCAGTATAAGGAATTCATTATGTCCAAGCGCGGTAAAAGATATGATACGGCAATAGCGGAGATTGATCCGGAATCGCCATATGATCCCAAAGAGGCTGTTTCTATTACAAAAAGAAATGCCACCGCCAAATTTGATGAGACTGTGGAATTGCATTTAAGGACGGGTGCGGACCCCAGGCATGCTGAGCAGATGGTTAGAGGAATAGCTTTGCTTCCACACGGTGTTGGTAAGGAAATTCGCACTTTGGTTTTTTGCCAAGGAGATACGATAGAGAGTGCAAAACAGGCCGGTGCAGATCATGTCGGTAATGACGATGTTATAGCCGAGATAGAGAATGGTTGGCTTGACTTTGATGTATCCATTGCCACACCCGATATGATGGGAAAGATAAGTAAGTTAGGCAGAATTCTTGGGCGCAGGGGCCTGATGCCTAACCCTAGAACAGGGACAGTAGTTTCGGCAGAAGACATACCTAGGGCAATAGGAGAGGCAAAGAAAGGCCGGGTTGAGTTTAGATTGGACAAAAGCGCCTTGATTCATGCACCGATTGGGAAAGCTAGTTTTGATGAAGATCAGTTGATGGAAAACCTAACTACCTTGGTTGATACTATACTTCGTGGCCGGCCGTCTGGAGTAAAAGGACAGTTTTTAAGGTCCGCCTTTTTAACCTCAACAATGGGACCTAGTGTTCCCATAGATATTGCGGGGATTATGTCTCTTAGAGTAGAATGACTTCATTGCCATAGACTGCGGGCTCTGATATTCAGATTAAAAATTAGCCTGCACAGGCGGGCTGTTAGCAAATTTGCTGATTTAATCGACCCGGCTGTGGCCGGGTTTTTTTTTGCTAGTTGAAGTTTTAACTAAATTTTTCGGAGATAGATATGCCTACTGACAGAAAGGCACAAGATGTAGATTCACTTATGGAAGCTATGAAGGGCTGCACGATAGCCATATCGACTGATTATTCGGGATTGAATGTATCGGAGATGAGTGAATTTAGAACAACTTTAAGAGAGAACGGAATCAAGTACAAAGTTGTTAAAAACACCCTATTTAAAATCGCTGCAGATCAGGCTGAAATGCCGGCTATTAAAGATCTCATCGATGGCACGACGGCAATAGCCTTTGGCTATGGAGATGAGCAAATTCCTGCCAAGGTAATCACTAAATATGTCCAAGATTCAGGAGTAGAATTAAAAATAAGGAATGCTTTGATTGGCGATCAGACTCTTTCCTCGGATCAGCTGAAAGAGCTGGCCGCTTTACCTGGTAAAGAAGAATTAGCGGCGAAGTTGGTTGGGCAATTGCATGGACAATTGGCCGGATTAGTTCATGTGTTGAATAACCCGCTAGTTAGGTTGGCTAGGTCCCTGAATTTCCCATCTAGTGGTTTGGTAAATGTGCTGAACAGTCGTGTTCAACAGATTTCCTAGGAAGAAACGTAAATTAATAAATAGTTAGGAGAGTATTAGTTATGGCTTTATCTAAAGATGAAATTCTAGAGGCTATAAAGGAATTACCTGTTATAGAGCTGGCTGGATTGGTCAAAGATCTTGAAGAGGAGTTTGGGGTTAGTGCTGCCGCGGCTGCACCTGTGGCGGTTGCCGTCGCACCTACAACCTCTGGGGATTCCGGAGAGGCTGCTGAAGAGGAAAAAGACGCATTCACTATTAACCTCAAAGAGATTGGCGAAAATAAAATTAACGTCATCAAGGCAGTGAGAGCTGCTACCTCACTAGGGTTAAAGGAAGCAAAAGACCTCGTAGAAAGTGCTCCTGTTGCGGTCAAGGAAGCGGTTGGTAAGGAAGAAGCGGATAACCTAAAGAAAGAACTTGAAGAAGCTGGGGCCGTAGTAGAATTACTTTGAGACAGACTGAATGTTGTAGATGGTTTTAACGGGTAGTAGGGCCGGATCTATTTATATGGTGCGCCCCTACCTACTCCACTCAGAAAGGGGATAGTCTGAGGCCCCTCAGGTAGCACACACACCGTTCCGTTTGGATACTTTTGAGAAAGTAGTTCAGACACCTTCATTGAAACATCATCTACTGGGAGAAGGTGAGCCCCAACAATCTGGTCTATAGATAGGTTATCTGACTTTAAATACACATCATTTTCCATTTGTATTGAGGCCTGTATTTGAACCTGCCATTGATCATGTTTCTGATAATCTGAGGATTCAATCATATCAATAAGTGATTGTGGTGATGCTTGTGATTTGAGTATTTCACCATAAGAACCGTGATTTGGTATGCCATCTGAGCACTCAGCAGCGCATATAATGCTCCCATCTTTTTTTACAATTTGGTGGGCAGCAGACATCCCTTTCACAGCCTGGTATAAGTTCATATCTAAAGGGTATCCACTGTTGGTGGTGACAACTATGTCAAATGGTTCAGGGACCTCTCTCATGGCGGTGAAATGAGCGAATTCACATGCCGCCTTATGAACCTGAAACATTTCCCCAGCGTAAACACTCGTTATTTTACGATGTTTATTGATAGTGACATCTAAAGTGAAATCTGAAGGGAACAGCGTGGCAATTTCTCTTATGGAATCGTGTATAGGGTTTCCGTGGGTTATTCCCCATTTTGAATTGGGGTTGCTAATCATGTCTGAATCGTGAAGCTTCATAATGGTTTCAAACCCAGCCAATCCCGGGGCAATCATTTTTGGCCCACCGCTGAATCCAGCAAAAAAATGAGGTTCCACAAATCCAGTGGTAATCTTGAAATCCTTTTTTATCCAATCAGAGTTTAGAAGTATTGGAATATTTTTTTTAGTGACTCCTATCTCCGTTAGGTTATCTCGATTGAAAGCGTCGTGATTTACAATATTATAGCCACCGCCCATGGGTTGTTCGCCTAACATGGATAATAATTCGGAATGAGTGTTTTTACGGTGAGTTCCTGTTGCAATAAAGATGGTAATGTTTGATGGATGGATATGTTTTAGCTCATTTAAAATAACAGGCAAAATTATTTTGCTGGGCATAGGCCGGGTTATGTCACAAACACTTATTCCTATATTTTGTCCGGGTTCTATGGATTTCCGGAGAGGGAGGGTTCCAATGGGATTTCGTAGTGCTGCTCTTATAGCCCCTAGTTCGTCTGGCAATCCCGGTATAAATTGAGGTTCAATTATTGAAGTTTGATCACCGGGCAGATCAATAGTTAGACCTCTTTTGCCATATGCTAATTCTATTTTCATACATAGGACCCAAACATATTATTTAGTTCTCAAAAGAGCTTCACAAAGATGCGCCGCGTCTACCAAATCAGGGATTGTTACGTACTCTCGCACTGTATGCATGCCGTGGTCTGCCATACCCACTACCACTGAGCTAATTCCATTCAGCCTAAATACGTTACCGTCTGTTCCGCCTCCCGATGGTTTCATGCTTGGTTCTAATCCAAGGCCTTTTAAGGTTTCCTTGACTCTCATTGTGGCTGGATCATCGTCCGTCAAGGTATAAGTTTCAAACTCTACGTGTAAATGGTTATCTATTGTCGCTTCAGGGAATAGTTTTTCTACTTCTTTTACGACGTCTGTTATTTGGACTCTTAATCCATCTAAGTTTTCTATACTTGTACTACGAAATTCACCGCGAATTGTAGTTGTCTCGGGTACCGCATTCCTGACCGTCCCACCTTCAATAGTTCCCACATTCATTGTTGTATTTTCATCCAATCTCCCCTGTGGCAGCCGTGTGATAATTTCTGAGGCTATTTTAATCGAAGAAAGACCTTTTTCCGGCTCTACTCCTGCGTGAGCAGCTCTGCCGGTGATTTCTATATCAAATCCTACATAGGTTGGACTTGATGCGGTTATTTGGTTTACCGGTCCCTCTCCATCAAATACGATCGCTTCTTTGGCAGTTATTAAATTGAAGTCTAGGTTGCGAGCCCCTACCAGTCCTATTTCTTCCTCTCTTGTAAAGGCAAGTTCTACTGGATGATATTCAACCCCGTCTTCTATAATCGATTCTAAGGCTTCAAGAATGGCCGATACTCCAGCCTTACAATCTCCTCCCAAAATAGTGGTTCCATCTGACACAATCCTGTCGCCTTCTATAGATGGTTTTATTCCCCTTCCTGGTTCTACTGTGTCCAAATGGGCTGAAAGGAGGATTGGATCTGGCCGTCCGTCCGACGCAACTAGGTTTCCATATGCGTCCCTCATTGTTTCAAAACCTAATGTTTCCAATCGGGAGGAAATATTGATGGCCATATTTTCTTCTTCACCTGAAGGGCTATCAATTTTTGCTATATCGCAAAATGTTTGTACGAGTCGTTCTTTTCTAATCATGTTTAAACTCTTATTTATAGAATCTACTTGCCGCAGCAATACTAATATATGTATTTAATACGGTCGATATTTGTTGGAAATAGGCATTCTACGATCTCTACCGAAGTTCTTAGAAGTTATTTTGATACCTGGAGCTGATTGACGTCTCTTGTACTCATTCATGTCTACAAGGTTCAATATTTCTGCCACAGTGCCAGGATCAAATCCAATATTTAAAATCTCATCAATTCCAAGATCTTGTTCTATATATTTTTCCAAGATAGCGTCCAAGATATCGTAATCAGGTAGAGTATCTGAATCCTTTTGATCAGGTTTCAATTCCGCGCTAGGAGGTTTGATTAAGACGGAATTGGGAATTAAATCGTATCCATGTTTCATATTAATATAGTGGCAAATTTCGTACACCATACCTTTGGGTAAATCTTTTATTACTGAGAATCCTCCTGCCATGTCACCATAAATGGTTGCATATCCAACGGCCATTTCACTTTTATTTCCGGTAGTTAATACTAGAAACCCGAATTTATTAGATAATGCCATCATTATATTGCCTCTGATTCTAGATTGGAGATTTTCCTCGGCGACCCCCCATTGGGTTCCTTGAAATTGATCATTGAGACCTTTTTCCATGGATTGAAGAATTTCCTCAATTTGAATCGTGTCCATTCGTATTTCTAGATTGTCAGCTAGTTGTTTGGCATCAACTTTGCTCCCCATGGAGGAAAATTTGGAAGGTAAAGATACCCCTTTCACATTTTCCGAACCTAAAGCCTCTACTGCAATTGCAGCAACCAAACTAGAATCAATACCTCCCGATAGAGCAATTAGAGCCTTAGAGAATCCACATTTTCTTACGTAATCTCGTGTCCCTAGTACCAGGGCTCTGTAAATTTCTTCCTTCTGATCCATGATACTAAGTGGAATTGATGAAACATTAGGCGAGCCTTCCTTTATTGACCCTGGTAAGGTCACCTGGGTTAACCCGTTAATCGATTCCGATGTGATGCTGGGCTTATATGTTGGAAGATCAATTTCATAAATATATGTATTTTCTTCGAATTGATTGGCTCTCATGAGTATGTGGCCTTTAGGATCAACTATTAGGCTACCTCCATCAAATACAAGTTCATCTTGCCCTCCAACCATGTTTATATATGCGATGAAGATACCATTGCTTTTTGCTCTTTCGATCAAGACTTCTTCTCTTTGAGATCTTTTTCCCAAGCTGAAGGGGGAACCATTGATATTGATAATCAAAGATGCCCCATTGGCACTCTGGGTATCACTTGGTCCGGGTGAAAACCAAATATCTTCACATATATTTACCCCAAACCGCACCTGGCCTAAATCGTATACGGGGGCATCAGACCCCTCGATGAAATAACGTTTTTCATCAAACACTCCGTAATTCGGCAAATGTATCTTTTGATAGCTAGCAACGATTTCATGATTGCTAGCTATTGCTGCAGAATTGTAAATTTTGCCTTCTACACGTTCTGCAAACCCGAATATAGCCGTTATTTCACCCGCAGATCGAGATATTCTTTCGGCAGCATCCATGTTGTCTTTTATGAAATCGTGTTTAAGTAACAGATCTTCTGGCGGATATCCAGTCACAGCCAACTCTGGGAAAGCGATAATGTCAATTCCTTCCTGCTCTGCTTTCTCTATATGGTGAATGATGAGGTCACTGTTATGACCTAAGTCACCTACTGTAGGGTTGATCTGAGCTAATGCTAAACGTAGGGTAGCCAATTCTAGTATGATCCATCAACATAAATGTAAATAAAATATATGGAAGCTATTCTACTGTAATCGGTGCTGATTTAGGTTTTATATTCTACGAATTTGCGTATTCTATCGATGGCTTGAAGTAGGTTTTCTGTTGAGTTTGCAAAGGATATTCTTATGTAACCGTTGCCGTATTCACCAAATGATTCTCCCGCCAACACGGCTACACCGGCTTCTTCTAGAACCCTATTAGCAAATTCAGAGCTAGTCATACCGGTTCCCTCCACGTTGGGGAATGCATAAAAAGCACCTTTGGGTACAGCGCATGTTATACCGTCGATTTTATTTAATCCTTCTACCACTATAGACCTTCTCTTTTTGAATTCTTCAACCATCAATATTGAATCTTCTTGAGGCCCTTCTGTTGCTTCAATAGCAGCTCTTTGGGTGAAACTGGCCGTGCATGACACGCTATTGGTCACTAACCGCGATATAGGTTCAACCAAGTCTTCTGGAAAGATACCGTAACCGATTCTCCAACCTGTCATAGCGTAAGTTTTAGAGTAGCCGTCGAGGATTATTGTTCTACCTATCATGTCAGGGAAACTTGCGATACTGTGGTGCGTTCCTTCGTATAGGAAGCGTGAGTATATTTCATCAGATAAAACTGTAATGTCATTTTCCTTGGCTAGTTTCGATAAAGCTTCTAAATCTTTTTTTTCTATCACGCTTCCACATGGGTTATTAGGAGAATTAACAATCATCAGTTTTGTTTTTTCGGATATCTGGGTTTCCACCTCTTTAATGTCTAAATTGAAGGAGTTTTCCTCACCAAGCCTCACTGGTACCGCCGTCCCACCGCAAAATTTAATCATTGATTCATAAATTGGGAACCCGGGGTTCGGGTAAAGCACTTCATCCCCATTTTCTATCATCGCCATTATTATGAAAAACATTATTGGCTTACCACCTGGGGTGACAATCACGTTTTCTTTTTTGACGTTGATACTCCTGCTCTTCGATATATCTTTTGCTATCGATTCTTTTAAATCATCGTATCCAGGAGAAGGGTTATATGAGGTAAATCCATCAGACAAAGCCTGCTTGCCAGCTTCTACGATGTTGGTAGGGGTCTCAAAATCAGGCTCCCCGATTTCGAGATGAATGATATGTCTTCCTTTGGCTTCTAACTGTTGCGCTTTTACTAGGACTTCGAATGCTGTTTCTGTTCCAAGGCGACTCATCCGCTGAGCTAATTTCATATGGGGTGGAATCTCCATTGCGACAGTTAGATATATTTAGTATACAACGACTCAAAGGTTACTACTACAAGGGGCCCAGCGATCTAATCATATGACAATATTTGATATCCTAGAACAGGTATTGAATATTTATCATGTCAGGAGGACTAAGTGAACGTTTATTTGGGAGTACCGCGAGGGTTTTGTGCTGGAGTGGTTCGCGCGATAGATATTGTTGAACTGGCCCTTGAAAAATATGGACCTCCGATATATGTGAAACATCAAATAGTCCATAATCCATTCGTCGTGAACGATTTAGAATCCAAAGGTGCCATAACAGTCGAAAATGTAGATGAAATACCGGTAGGATCGAAGGTCGTTTTTTCGGCTCACGGTTCTCCCCCTGAAGATTTCAAGAAGGCAAAAGAACAGGGATTACAGGTTTTGGATGCAACCTGCCCTCTTGTGATTAAGGTCCATAACGAAGCAAAAAAATACAACCGGGACGGCAGGAAAATCATATTGGTTGGACACAAAGGCCACCAGGAAGTTAAGGGAACTACTGGCCAAACGGATATGGAAATTGTAGATGATAGAGAGGAATTTGTATCGCCAGAATGGGATAAATCCATTCCCGTGGCGGTCTTGACCCAGACCACACTTTCTGTAGACGATACTGAAAATTCAATACGCAATATTCAAAATTCCTTTAGTGACGTATTAGTGAGAAATGATCTTTGTTATGCCACTACAAACAGGCAAATGGCGGTAAAAGAAATTTCTAATCATGTCGAGATATTTTTGGTGGTAGGTGCCCAGAATAGTTCTAACTGTAATCGTTTAAAAGAGGTTGCGGAATCGAATGGAGTCCCTGCCTTTTTGATTAATAGCGTAGAAGAACTTGATCTTAAATGGCTAGCTGATGTGGAAAACGTAGGTGTGACATCTGGTGCATCTACTCCAGACTCTTTGGTGAGGGGCATTATCGATTTCATTAACCCTAGCGAAGTAATTGAAATGGGGGGTGAAGAAGAAAATATAACTTTCACCTTGCCTAAAGGATTAAGGGATATAAGGGATACATAAATTGGAAATAAGAATCGAAAGTCTGATTGCGGGAGCTCAAGAGGCTGAGGGAGTCGTAGTGGTGATCGATGTTTTTCGTTGTTTCACTACAGAGGCGGTAGCCTTTGCAAACGGTGCAAAAGAAATCATTTTGGTTGCTGAAATAGAAGAGGCTTTTGAACTTCAGCGTGTGGGTGTAGGGGATGTTTTGATGGGGGAAGTTGGAGGTAAAAGGCCAGAAGGGTTCGATTTTGGAAATTCCCCTTTTGAATTAAAAGATGTGGATCTGACCGGCAAAACAATTATCCAGTCTACAAGGGCGGGAACGGTAGGTGTCACAGCGGCTTCTAACGCAGATGTTATTTATGGAGGTTCATTTGCCGTAGCAGATGCCACTGTAACTAACATCCTTTCGACAAAGCCAGAGATAGTTACCTTAGTAGCCATGGGGTGGGAAGGTAGGATAAGAGCAGATGAAGATGAACAATGTGCTCTTTATTTACGGAATACCATGCAGGGCAGAAAACCTAATCACGATGCCGTAAGATCCTTGGTTATATCTGGTGAAGAGTCCCAGAAATACGAAATTCCTACATATCCTCAGTGGCCCATTGAAGATCGCGAAATGGCCTTGGATATAAATTCACATCCATTTGCTCTTGTGATTAAGAAAGAAGATGGCTATTTCGTATCTAGGCCTGAAAATATAGTAAATAACAGGAGTCTCTAATGAACTATAGAAAATTAGGAAAGTCTGGGTTGGAGGTTTCTGCCATCGGCCTCGGGGCTAATAATTTTGGAGGCAGATTGGATTACGAGAGTTCCGATTCTGTTATCAGCCAATTATTTGATGTCGGAATTAATTTGATTGACACCTCAAATAGCTACGGCAATACCTTGTCAGAGGAATACATAGGTAGGTCCTTAGAGGGTAGACGTGAGAAAGCCGTAATAGCTACCAAGGTTTCAAGTCGTCTGTCGGAAGGCCCCAATCAAGCCGGCAATTCCAGAAAACATATAACAGAACAAGTCGAGAATAGTTTGACTCGCTTGCGCACCGATTATATAGATTTGTACCAAATTCATTGGTGGGACTCCACTACACCTATAGAAGAGACCTTGAGAACCTTGGATGATTTGGTCACCCAAGGCAAAATAAGGTATTTTGGGTGTTCAAATTTTTCTGCATGGCAGGTTTGTGAGTCTGTATGGACTTCCAAGGAACTCGGAATCCAGACTTTTATAAGTGCCCAACCACACTACAGCATGCTGGAAAGAAATGTAGAGTACGAACTGATTCCTTTTTGTGGAAAATATGGGGTCGGAATTCTTCCATATTTCCCGCTAGCCAATGGATTTCTGACAGGGAAATACAGAAAAGATTCTCCATCTCCAGCAGGATCTAGATTGGAAGCCGACGATAAAGGATTGTTTACTGAGGGTAATTACGCGTTACTTGAAAAGTTGATTAGCTTTTCCAAAGAGAGAGGTAAAACTGTTTTGGATTTGGCGTTTGCCTGGCTACTTTATAACGGTGATATTAGTTCAGTAATAGCCGGTGCGACCAAACCTGAACAGGTTATCTCAAACGCTGCCGCCGCAGACTGGCAATTGACTGACAAAGAATATGAAGAGGTCACCCAATATCTTCCTTAAGTTATATCAGCGTTGGTTTGCCAGATTCAGGAGTTACCTCAAAAACATTGAGGGCGCATGCCAGCATGCCATAATAACCGATGGTGGCTGTTAATTCTGTTACGCCCTGTTCTCCGTATTTAGAAACAGCCTGTTCAAACGTTTCTTGGTCCACTTTTTTTTCATTTATTAATTGTCTTGCATACCGTATTATCAGCGAGTAGTTGGGGGCTACCTCGTCTGTGGAACCTCTTTCATTTATTACCTCTACAACTTCTTGGGTTATACCAGCCTCCATAGCTATTGGTACATGAGCTGCCCATTCGTAGTTACAATTCATTTCCCGAGCAGCTGTAATAATCGCGACCTCCCTGTCATCGTCCTTAAGTAGGGATTCAAAGCGTATGTAAGCCCCAAGATGTGCTGCTCTACCGGCGACCTCTGGGCTGTGCAGCAGCACCGAGAATGGGCCACTTATTCTCCCTCTGGAGGAAGCTATTGAATCAAATATTCCGTGATGTTCATTTGATATGTCCTTTTTTGATGTTATCTGCTTTATTCTGGCCATATTTTTTCCTCAAAATGTCTACTTAGAATTTATCTTACTTAGAATCACGCATCCGGCAATTATTATCACCGAGATAATTGATGTTATGAGTGCAGTGCTTGAAATTCCGGCTACAAACTTTGAAATCGCAATTTTACCAATGCTGGTGACCTGCTGAAGTACCAAGGATTCAGTCGCCAAAAATTGAGGTGCTATTTGTCCACTAGTTTGTGACGCGATTTGATCTATTTGTACATGAATGACTGGTTCTGCGACAGACGAGTAAATCGGACCCCAGATTACGTATACTAGAAATGATGCGATCAACATCGCTATAGCAGCCCATATGAGTCTTTGATTCCACCCTCGTCCACCTAAAAACCCCACTAGAGCTGCTATCAGAATAGTAGGTATGTAAACCGCCAAATTAAACATGTGCACTAACTTCAGTATGCCACGAAGTTGGTCAAGCATCGATAGGGTTTGGCCACCATCGGCGGTTATTGATTCAATATGCACCCTAAAATCTTGATCGTTATATTGGATCCCCTTTGATAGAGAATTTCTAACAGTAGTCACCTGATCCCAGGAGTTGTCACCTGCACCTTGCTTGATAAGGCTTTCCAAATCAGTTTCTCTGAAGGTATATCCTTCTCGCATAAGGTCTCTACCTTGATCAAAAGAATCCAATGCCTTAGGTGGCACAACCTTTCGCAAGGAGTCTTGATCAAATTCAATTAAATTAGGAATTGTATTGATAATCTGGGGCCTTACTGAGGAGATAACTGTGGTTATGTATCCCTTGGTATAACTTTGCATTTGTCGTTTAAGGGCTGGGTCTGCTGGGTAGCAAGACGGAAGCCCTCCAATGGGGTTGTTCAATATATTGGTGACTTCATCGGCGTCACAATCAGGTAAGCTGTCTAATTTGCCATTTAACTTTTGCTCTGCGAGCGCCATCAAATCACTCACGGCCTCTTCTTTATTCGGCTCTATGTTAATGGAGATAGAAAATTCATCAGTTCTCCCGACCAAATAAGGGGTGGCATTATCAAGTACTGATTCTGTTATTTTTTGCATCCAGGAAGGTGGGGCTGTCTCTTTTATTATTGCCGATATTTCCTCGTCAGTGATTTCCACACCATAGGGTAATTTTGCGCTGTTGCCTATTGAAGATGATATATTTGGAGCAATTGAGCCTTCAAATAATGCTTCATATGCGTTAGCCTCCGCCAATAAAGCTTTGACTTCTGCGACGGCTACTTCAACTCTATCGTCTACAGTTACTATGACAGCAAAGGTATCTTCAGCTCCTACTGCGTAGGGGACCACTTCACCGAGGACTGAATCTATTTGTCCTGTGAGCCACGCTTTGGATATTATTTTTTGTATCGAAGCCATCAATTGGTCCTCATTAACAGAGACGTCAAAAGGTAATTCGCTTTTTGAAGCTTCAGACACAACTGGGCGAACCTGATTTTCCATGACAAGTTTATAAAGGTCACTTTCATTTAATATAAAAGTTATTTGATTAGATGCTGCTTGGACTCTTTCATCAACAGGTATAGAAATGGTGAATTCATCACTCCTTCCTGTTACGTAGTCACCAACCCCTATCACAGTGGATTCAAAATTGGATTGCAACCACTCGGGTGGAATTATTTCATTTATCGAGGTGATTATAATTTCATCAGACAATCCGCTCTGCTCGATAATGGGGTTACTGTTCGCCTTCCGGACGTCTTTTAGTGCTGTTCTGGGCAAGTCAGTTAATAGAAACTGGTAGATGTTAGACTCTGCCAAAGTTTCCAGATAGAAAGATGGATTGATGAGATTTGAAGCTGTCTGCTGGGCTAGAACGCCAACTTGAAAGGTGACGAAGGCCATGATTATGAAAGGCAATGCGACTATTCTACGTACCCAAATCATTGTAACTCCATTGCTAACAAAGTTTGAATTAGGAAATTAAATCAACAAAAGTAGAACTCTGGGATTTAGTTTTTGTGGCTCACGGCCACTTTTATCTAGTAGCTTCAACCAACTCCATGAAACCCTACTTCTACATTATCACCAGTGACCATAACAGGAGTTATTCTTTCCCCCCCAGTTAATTCTTCTACTTTTTCCCAGAGCTCAGGATTCAAGGCTAAATTTATTTCTTCGAAATCTATTGCCAAATCTATAAGTTCCTCTTTTAAGGCGTCTGAATAAGTACAATCCGGACTAGTGTATAGAACTATGGTCTCTGACATAAAACACCTCTGATGTTAGTCGTAATTTGTTTTGTCAACCGAATTATATTACTAAATAAGCCGTTGTGGTTTGTTATTTATGGGTTACGGAATTTTATCGGCCATAACTTTATAACAAGTTCTTCTAAAATATGCGCACATTTGATAGGCCCTAATATGCGGCTGTCCAAATTTCCTGAAAGACGATTGTCTGATAGGACAATTACGAAGTCATTCTCCAGATTCCAATCAAATTCCTCTTCAATATCCATTGTCTTGGGTAATCCCTCTATATATGGTTCCTTTAAACTTTCCCCGTTTAGATAGATAGACCCTTCACTGATTTTTAACCGATCACGTTTTATTGCTATCACTCTTTTTATTATGGTCTCCGCGAAATTTATTGGATTCCTGAATGTCACGATCTGGCCTCGATAAGGGAATCTAAAAGTTTTCGTTAATATCAGAACATTATTGGTTAATGTTGGTTCCATACTGCGATTTTTCACCCTTCTAATATGGAGCATAGAACCTTTGCAATCCTCATTTGATGTTTTGTTGCCTTGGACAGTAATTTTCTGTATCTTAACAGCCAGAAACTGGTCAATAGGTTTCTGATATAAATTAAAGTTTCGGGCCTTGGAGAGCAAGGTCAGGTTTAAGGAAGGTTGTTTATGAAAATCATTTCAAGACTTTTTGGAGATGTACAAGCCCACTGTGATGTCCCCTGTGGTATATATGATCCAATTAGTGCAAAAATAGCTGCGCAGACGGTTCTGAAAATGGCGATAAGACTTGAGGCAGTCGATTTTGCTGCCGGCGCCCCAGATCCCGCGATGCCTAATTCAGTAGCACGATACGTGGCGGTTAAAGAAGAGCATGCCCAGGGAGTTAAGAACGAACTCAATATTCTTTGGTCAGACTATTTCAAACCAGAGCATCTTTCTGATTACCCAAATCTCCACGAATTGTTCTGGAACGCGGACAAACTAGCGGGTGCCAATAAACAAGGGGTAAGTTCATCTTCAGCGAAGGAATTGGTTGATGCAGTAGATGGAATTGCTAAGATTTTTTGGGCCACAAAAGGAGTCGACTATAGCGACCCCAATGCTGACGTTCGGTTCGGCGCATAGATAATTTTGTTCAAAAATTCAGGGCGCCTATTCAAATAGGCACCCTGGATTGTGGCTATGATTTGTAATCCTCACGAGGGGGACTGAAAATATCCAGGGCCCGTGCAGGTTGGGACCCCGCCAC
>DJMH01000034.1:0-5031 GCA_002435305.1 Dehalococcoidia bacterium UBA6495 | reverse complement strand
AATTGGTTGATGCAGTAGATGGAATTGCTAAGATTTTTTGGGCCACAAAAGGAGTCGACTATAGCGACCCCAATGCTGACGTTCGGTTCGGAGCATAGATGATTTTGTTCACAATCCAGGGTGCTTATTTGAATAGGCGCCCTGGATTGTGGCTATGATTTGTAGTCCTCACGAGGGGGACTGAAAATATCCAGGGCCCGTGCAGGTTGGGACCCCGCCACGACCCTGTGTTCTATACCGCCCGGGATAATGTAATACTCGCCCTCTTTCACCTTTTTGAACTCAGTTCCAATAGTGAATTCGAACTCTCCTTCAAGCACCATTCCGGCCTGTTCGTTGGGATGGCTGTGTAATGGAACTTCAGAACCAGGATCGAGTTCGACAAGACTCATCATTATCTTATCTCCCCACATGGTTTTTAACTTCACTCCAGGTGCAAGCTCTCGCTGATTAGCGTCATCGGCCTTATAGAAATATTTCATAAAGTTTCCTTTTCTGAATGATTAATCATTTTCTCGCTCTAGCATCTTGCAGTGAAAGGCAAGAGGCTATCATGTCGTTGATCGGAGTGGGAATCCCAAGGGTTTTCCCCTCCCGGCTGACTGCACCATTTATTGCGTTAATTTCCATGGGCCTGCCGGACAACATGTCTTGATGCATCGACGATACCAGATCATTTTTGTGAGTTTCCAGGTAATCGATGGTATTTTGGACAGTATCCTTAGAAAAATTCGAGACTATTTCAGATGCCACCGAAGCAGTTTCACGTACAAGACTTATAGTGATATTTCGTGTTGAAGGATTGTTCATGACTTCTCTAAAAGTGGATTTGGTTATGCATGTCATACCACTCAAAGCGCTAATGAATACCAATTTTTGCCAAAGGGAATCATGTATATTTTCTGATACTGTGAAATCAATATTGGAACTTTCAAAGATATTTGCAAGTTCTTTTATACGGCCGTCTTGCAGGTCAGATTGTTTACCAAAAGTTATACGGCATACACCTCCATGCTCGAAGATCTCCCCAGGTTCGCCTTTGGAAGCTTCGACATAGGCTGCTCCTAGCACGACTTTTTCACTACCGAACTTTTGACTTAAGAATTCCCCACTTCCCAAGCCGTTCTGCAAGGTCAAGATGGTGGTGTTATCTGAAATCGAATTGGCCATGATTTCACTGGCCTCGTCATTCTGATAATCCTTTACACAGAAAATTGCGAGATCAGCTCGGTATTCCGAAGGAGGCTCCTTGTAGGCCTTAGACCAGCACACAAAGTTTCCGCTGGTAACACTTTTCACGGATAGACCGCATTCCTGGATTTTTCGCAAATGCTCTCCTCGAGCCACAAATGTGACGTCATTAGAAGTGGACAAAACTGAGCCAAAGTAACCACCTACAGCTCCAGCAGCCATTATCAAAATATTCATGCTACCTCCTACCATGGATGACGGGAATTACGTTGATAGTGTACACATAAATTCAGTTCTATCGAGGAGTAGTTTTGCCTGTGTTAGACTGCAGCAAAATAAGATTAGTTGCCTAGGAGATAGAATATGAAATTCGGACTTCTGTATGAAATGCAGCGTCCCCATAACGACTTTCAAGTTGATTATTCATCTTTAATCGATGAAACTATCGAGCAGTGTCGTTTGGCTGACGAGGTGGGGTTTGATCATTTATGGTTTGTAGAACATCATTTTTTGACAACCTTCTCCGGGTCCTCTGCACCTGAAGTGATAATTTCTGCCTTATCAAGGTTGACGAAAAAAATTCGTATCGGGTTTGGCGTTGTTGTCCTGCCTAATCATCACCCGATACAAGTTTCAGAACGGATATCTATGGTTGACCATCTTTCAGGTGGCAGAGTGGAGTTTGGGGTTGGGCGCAGCAGCCCATATGAGCAACTGGGATTAGGAATCGACCCTAGGGATACCCGAGAAATCATGGAAGAATCTTTGAGTATCATTCCCAACATTTGGCAAACTGAAGGATTATTTTCACATAAGGGTAAACATTTTGATATCCCGGAAAGGGAAATATTACCCAAACCCAAACAGTCTCCCCATCCTCCAATATGGATGGCATGCACTCAGGCTAGTAGTTATGAAATGGCAGCTGAAAAAGGGATAGGCGTTTTGTCATTTGGATCTGGTGCTCCTGCGGGTATGAAGGAACATGTGGAAAATTACAGGGAGAATATAAAAAATGCAAACCCTGTTGGAGGGTTCGTAAACAATCAATGGGCTAATTTCACATTGGGACATTGTGGGTATGATGATCGAGAAGCCAAAGAGATTGGAGCCAGTGCTATTAAGGAGTTTTTTGGACCTAACCGGCCATATACCGCTGATAGGGCAGAAGTGTATGAAAAATTGTTAGACTCATGGGGAGGAATACCTGAGCATCTACAGGCGAATTTTTCAAGGTTCTTGGGAGGTGAAGAAGATTTAGGAGGAGGAGGAGCTCCAAGAGCAATGTTAGGAGAGCTACCGGCAGAACTTTTGGCTGAACGAGGGGTAATAGTCGCCGGCAATCCTGAGTCGTGCATAGAATCTGTTCGTCGTCATGAAGAAATTGGCGTAGATCAACTTCTTTTAATTATGCAGTCAGACCAAGTTTCTCATGAAAAAGTCATGACCTCGATTGAGCTGTTTGGAAAAGAGGTGATACCGGCGTTTCAGTAGACATCATGCGGTATAATGATTTTAGTTAAAAGGCGAAGAACAGGAGTAGTAACTATCTAGCGATACTAAGAGAGCCGGGTAAGCTGGGAGCCGGTGTAAGCGCAGGTAGTGAATGGACCTGGGAGCTGCTGTTAACGAATCTATTAAGGTTGGTTAGTGGACGGATAGGCCCCGTTAAAAGAGCCTGGAATTTAATTCCATAGAGTGCCTCTTAGTTAATAAGAGGAATAAGGGTGGCACCGCGGTAATACAACCGCCCCTTTCGAGGGGCGGTTTTTTTTTGAAAATAATTGTAGGGATAAGATGAAAGAAATAAAAAGAGTTTTTAGCGGAGTACAGCCAAGTGGGGATCCTCAATTGGGGAATTACCTGGGCGCATTTAAAGGTTGGGTAGACCGACAGTCAGAAAAGGAGAATTTTTTCTGTGTGGTGGACCTCCATGCCTTGGGGGCAGGTTTTATCGATACAGTAACCCCGGACCCAGAGCAACTTGTGTCTCAAACTAGAGATCTTGCAGCAATTTTATTTGCCTGTGGGCTGGACCCCCAAAAGAGCACATTGTTTGTTCAAAGTCATGTTCCAGCCCATGCCGAAGGATGTTGGCTCCTAAATTGTGTTACACCTCTCGGCTGGTTGGAAAGGATGACGCAGTTTAAGGATAAATCAGAAGGTAGAGGCAGTGTATCGACGGCTTTATTGGATTACCCGGTATTAATGGCCGGCGACATTATTTTTTATGATGCCCACGAGGTCCCTGTTGGGGAGGATCAGAAGCAGCATGTTGAACTTGCAAGAGACATCGCCAACAGATTTAACAGCATTTACGGGGAAACGTTTGTTGTGCCTGAGCCTGTGATACCAGATATTGGTGGTCGTGTTATGGGTCTTAATGACCCTATGGTAAAAATGTCCAAAAGTTATTCCCATGTAAGAGGTCACGCCGTCCGAATATTAGACGACCCCAAGGAAATAGAAAGATCTTTTATGCGTGCCGTTACTGATTCAGGAAATGAAATTCGGTTTTCTGAAGAGGAAGAAAAAGCAGGGGTTAATAATTTATTAGGCATATATAAAGTCATTACAGGGAAAAACGAAAAGGAGGTGGAGCGAGATTTTGAGTCGGCCAGGGGATACGGGGACCTGAAAAAAACAGTGGCAGAGGTTGTTATAGAAGAGCTTGCTCCCATACGTGAACAATATGAACGCCTGATGGATGATGTCGCGGAATTGGACAGATTGTTGGCTATTGGGGCTGAGCATGCGGCCTCAATCTCAACGCCAAAAGTTCGTGAAATGAAAGAAAAAATGGGGTTAATCGTACCGTGATTAGAATAATCCATCTGACACCAAAATTCATCGAGTGCCAATATGTATTATCCTAGACTTTCTGAGGTAAAAAGGATGAGCTCGCAGGGTAACCTTGCACCAATATACAGGGAGATTAGTGCAGATCTTGAGACTCCTGTGTCAGCCTATCTAAAGGTTGCTCGTGCTCCTTACTCTTTTTTGCTGGAAAGTGTGGAGGGAGGAGAACATTTAGCTCGATATAGTTTTATTGGAACTGAACCAGAGGACGTAATTGAGACCGGACCGGGATGGAAGGACGGAGAGGTAGATCCTCTTCGATTGGTGGAATCTATTCTATCGAAATATGAGGTGGTTAATTCTGGATACCTTCCTCGGTTTATGGGGGGAGCGGTGGGTTATCTCTCTTATGAGGTTGCTCGTTATTTTGAGGACATCCCCCATGGCAACAAAGATGTTCTTGATGTTCCGGAATCAGTTTTTATGTTGACAAAAACCTTCCTTGTTTTTGACCATGTTCGACACATGATTCAAGTTGTAAGTCACGTTAAATTAGATGGTGTGATTGAAGATGAATACGTGAAAGCTATTGAGCGAATCGACGGAATTATAGAGAGACTTAATTCACCATTAGATCCCTCTGGCATCCCTGCGGAATCCGGGTTTCGATCTGGAGATAAAATTTCTAATATGACACCTGAATATCATCAATCCATGGTTGAAGATAGTCAAAAATACGTGGTGGATGGGGATGTTATCCAAGTTGTGGTTTCTCAACGGTTTTCAAGGCCTTCCTCGGCTCATCCATTTCATATTTATCGGTCTCTTCGAGCCATAAACCCGTCTCCGTATATGTACTATCTCAATTTGAATGGATTTCAAATAGTTGGAGCTTCACCAGAAATGTTGGTACAAGTGGAAGATGGTGTGGTTTCTACGCATCCGATAGCAGGAACACGACCTAGGGCGGATAACCCTGAGGAAGACCGTAGATTAGAACAAGAATTGAGGTCCGACGAAAAAGAGAGGGCTGAACATCTA
>DJMH01000107.1:5898-6052 GCA_002435305.1 Dehalococcoidia bacterium UBA6495 | reverse complement strand
ATTGGGATGTCGGTAATGGAACAGACTTTTCAAGTACTTTCAGAGGGGCTAATTCTTTTAATCATGATATTGGAAACTGGGATTTAAGCAACGCATTAGACCTTAAATATATGTTTATGAATGCAACCAACTTTAATCAAGATTTAAATAATTG
>DJMH01000107.1:0-5788 GCA_002435305.1 Dehalococcoidia bacterium UBA6495 | reverse complement strand
TTTGATTCTTGATGCCTAGCTAAAAAAGGCGGCTCGAAAGTACCCGATCAGCAGAGTGAAAAAAAGAACCTAGTAGAAAAATTAAGGGTCGAGGGTAGAAAGGTTAGCCCCTGTTAACGTGACCAATTCTTAGAGAAATGTGACTTCGAGAAATAAGAAATATAGAATCGACCAAACCCATATTTCCATACCTAACTACCCTCTTTAATCAAGATTTAAATAATTGGGATTTATCTAAGGCAACTGATTTAATGTATATGTTTTATGAAGCAGATTCTTTTAATGGTGATATTAGTAGATGGGATGTCAGCTCAGTTACAGAATTTAATGCAATGTTTTATGGAGCAAAGTCTTTATATAGTTGAATATCTTTAATAGAATTTTTTGGGTGTCTCGGTTGACTCTCCTTTCAAATAAAGGTCGTTTATAAAACATACATTAAATTACTCTTTTTTTTAGGTTTTTGTTTATAATTTGGTTGTATAATTTTTTAATAAACAGCCAAAAATACCGGCATGAATGAAAGCGGTAACAACGAAGTAAGAAAAGAGCAATCTCTAAATAGCAATAACCAGGATCCACTTAAGAGTATTGTCCTTAGCCAAATCGGAACCGACTCACAAAGCAGCACAATATACGTCTCTACTGATGGAAATGATTCCAACTCAGGCAGCTTTATTGCTCCATTCAGAACCATTCAACATGCAATTAATAATGCTCAAGCCGGTGATGTGATTTCAATCCGCGGGGGCACCTACCGTGAACGCCTCAAAATCGAAGAGCTGAATGGCCACAAAGACGCACCAATCACTTTTGTAAATTATCAGAATGAAGAAGTCATTCTGACTGGTGCTGAGGCAATCAATGCGCCTTGGGTCAAGCATGACGACAATATTTGGAAAACGAATCTCAATTTTGACATCTCTCAGCTGTATCTAGATGGACAGATGTTAACAGCGGCACGCTGGCCGAACATCACAAAAGATTGGGATCGTCTTGATGATTCAGATCGCCGCAACGCAACACCGAATAGTTACTGGGATATTGAAGGCACACGTGCCCTTGCCCTTGTTGATCCTGAGGTGCCGGATGAGTATAGAAATCATGAAGGTCAACATCTCCTATCTGATCTTGACTTCAGTGTCAAAGGAGCGATGCTGGTCCCTCATAAAAGCTTTGGCCAGACCCATGCTGGTGAGATCATCAATCACAAGGCTGGCGAATCTATATTTGATATTGATTCAAACTTTGAATTATGGCTCCGCAGTCCAGGTCAGACAGCCCTGAAGAATTTTAATTGGATCAGCGGGAACGACGGCAATGTCGAAACTGCAGATCTCTGGCCCACCAAAAATGGTCCGGTTGAGGGAAGCAGACAGCTTCATTATCATCTAGAGGGCCATTTAGGCTTACTGGATCAGCCTCAGGAATGGCATTACGACAAGGAATCCGGAGACCTGTATGTCTGGATGCCTGATGACCAGGATCCCAATTTGAGTGACTTGCAGGCACGTGCCTGGGATCGTTCAAGCTCGTATATCTCGGACCCCGATCTACATCCAGATGCTGATTATCACGTACTACTGGAGATCGACAATTCATCATTTCTAGATTTCAAAGGAATCACACTTCATACTGGAATATTTGAATTTAACGAAGCAACGAATCTAAATTTTGACGAGATGCGTTTCCTATATCCGACCTATGATGGTCGGATGTTGAAGGATGGACAGCTTCCTCTTTATAACAATCGCATTCAACCAGTCAGCCTGAAGGGACGGCCAGACTTAGATGAGGTTCCTGATTCAAATATTAGTTTTACCAACTCTGAATTTGCCAACGGAATCAGCCATTTGCTGCGCGCCGCCGGGCCTGGATTAGAAATAAAGAATAGTTATTTGCATAATGTTCGCGATCGCGGAGCCCTGAGAGTCTCGGCGGCACCAGGTATGAAGGTTGAGAGAAATACATTTCACACCTTTGGCTTTGGTAGTGCTGCGAAAATCGGCGATTCATCTGTATGGCAATACAACCACATTCACTCATTCCACGGTGATGGAGATGTCTCGGGTATTCAGGTACCAGCAGCATCTCAAGAAGGCGCTTTGATCGCCTACAACTGGATTCACGATGCTCCAGGGCGCAATGGAATCCGGTTTGATGGTAGCCCCGCGGGTATCCGAGGCACTGCTCATCACAACGTTGCTCATGAAACTCGCCGTGGAATGAGAATCAAAGGTGATCAGCATGAAATCATGAATAACACCTTAGTTTCTAACTTTTCATACGATCTAAGTGCTGACCACGGAAAATTTTATGGTTACCTGGACCTGAATGATGATGGCGTTGATGATGGAATGGAGTGGGATGATCGATACATACCTTCAAAACATGGGAAGGACAAGGATCGGCGACGAGGCCATTTCAATTCAAGTATTCATAACAACGCATTTGATCGGATGCCTGATCCTTTTGGCGTTGGATCTCCAAATCAGGCAGTTGGCAATTCCTATGTAAGCGATCACGGCCAAGACAATAAACGTACTTCATTGATCAAAGAAGAGCTGCGGGACCCTGAAAATTTTGATTTTCGTCCAAAACAAAATTCAGCACTTGTTGATACAGGCCTACATATCTCTGGCATTACTGATGGATATCAAGGAGAGGCACCCGATAGTGGCGCCTATGAAGTAGGTGCATCGTCCTATTGGATTCCAGGCCACCGTACAAAGAAAGCTAGGACCCCGATTGCCCCAAATGGTTCAACAACCGTCAAACCCGACGCTGATTTGATGTGGCTGGAAGGGAAGGATGTAAAGCTGAACCATGTTTACTTTGGCGAGAATTCAACCGACCTTACGCTCGTTAGCTCGCAAACCAACAATATTTTCACACCCCCTGAAGGTCTCATTCCGAGCACCACCTATTACTGGCGAGTTGATACGGAACAACAAGATGGCTCCGTTGTTGAAGGTGATCTTTGGTCGTTCCAGGTGGTTGAAGCATTGCCTGCGATGCCGAGTGTTCTGGTTCGTGCTGTTCCCGGAGAAACGCTACCGATTGACCCATTATCTAACTCAACGTTGCCCGATTACGACTTTTATATTGGAACCCATGAGGTTACGAATGCGCAGTATGCGCAATTCTTGAATTCGGTAGCTTCTGTCGATAATTACTTACTCTATGACAATAAAATGGGTAAGACAGATCTTGATCAGGGCCTAGGTGGTATCACCCGGCAGGGGGAATCAGGAGATTATTCCTATACCGTTGTTCCTGAATTAGCAAATCATCCAGTAACGTATGTCAGCTTTTATGATGCTGCACGTTATGCAAACTGGCTATCGACTGGCAGCACCGAAAACGGCGTTTATGCGATCAAGCCAGCGCAAAGTGATAATAAAGAAGAAGAAATTCCACGTGATCAAGATAAGTTTGACGGAGGTGCCTACGCGCTGCCCTCCCATGCGGAATGGCTGAAGGCAGGCCTTTATGACTCTTCGTCTGATCCGTCGCTACACACCTATCCAACACAGACTGATTCCATTGAGGTAGATCAGGCCAATATTGAAGGCTCTGCTTTTGCAGGGCTTGCCCCAGTCGGAAGCTTCGACCAACCCAGCCCATCGGGCACGTATGACCAAGCTGGTAATGCCTGGGAATGGCTCGATGACGTTGCTTATTTACCCAACGAGTCACCTGGAAAGCTTCGAAAAGGAGGCAGTTTTCTTCAGCCTGTGAGCCTCAACTCAATGAGCTCACGCTCCCCTGGGAAAACTAGAGCGGCGTCCGATCAAGGCTCGGATTGGGGATTCCGCGTTGTTCGAAAGCGTACTGACAATCTGACCCCTGCCTGGAAATCAACAGCCTGGGAATTGGATGATGCCTATGAAAATGAGCCTTATGTTACCTCAATAGCTGAGCTTGCCTTTGATGCGGATGGAGACCCTCTCAGCTTTTCAATAGAGGAGGGGCCTGAGTGGTTGAGCGTGACATCCAATGGAGGGCTTACAGGAACACCACGTGCCGGTGATTCTGGCAACAAGTCCATTGTTTTCCGTGTTGAAGATTCCTTGGGTGAATCACAAACCCTAGATGTTCCCTACACCATAAAAGTTATTCCAGATACGACCATCTATGTGTCTCCAGACGGGGACGACAGCAATCCGGGAACGTACGAGCTGCCGCTGGCAACGATTAACTATGCATCGTCGATAGCTCAACCAGGTTATGAGATTAAACTAAGAGGGGGAATTTACAAAGAAAGAGTTCATATTGACAACATCCATGGCACTGAAGAAGAGCCAATAACGATCGGCAATTACAACGATGAAAAAGTTGTGATTGAAGGCGCAAAAGACATTACAAGCGAATGGATACCTTACGAAGGCAACATCTGGAAAACAACCGTTGACTTTGATGTCACTCAGCTATTCCTTGATGACACGATGCTCATCGGGGCACGTTGGCCAGACATCAAAAAACATTGGGATGAATACGATGAATCTGATGGTAACAATCCAACTCCAGAGAGTTACTGGGATTTAGGAACACGTTCTCATGCTGATCGAATTGTTGAAGAAAGTGCGGAGACCAATCGCTTTAGAAATCAAGACGAAAAGCATAGCCTTTCTGATCTGAATGTCAGCGTGGAAGGTGGTGTCGTCGTCGTTAATGGTGTAGGCCCGAAAGTTTTTGACATTACATCTCACAACGCTGGTGAGGCAACATTTGAAACGTCATCAGGAGCTGAAGATCTGAAGATTCTAGAAAATTACTACATCACAGGAGATCTTGATCTACTTAATTCAGAACGTGAGTGGTTTTATGACAAGGATACGAAAGAATTATATGTTTGGCTTGAAAACAATGCCAATCCGAATCAAGCATTGATCAAGGCACGTGGTTATACCGAGCAAGAACACCAGACAGACTCTGATCGGATTCTAAAAGTATATGATTCGTCTCATATCAAATTTGATGGAATCACAGTTCGAACAGGCTCGTTTCATTTATTAGGTTCTCATAACCTAACCTTTGAGAACAGCAAGTTTTTATATTCTGGCCACCACAAGCAGATGCTTGGCGCAGATATTAACAAAGCAGAGGGTGACTATGAAAATTATGTCAACATCGCTGGTAACGAAACCGGTGGACCGGGTGGATTAGCACATCGAAATGGCGATGCAAGTTTGACATTCCGTAGGAGCGAATTTGCAAACTCCTATTCACTTCTCCTTTATTACGGGCGAGGAGGTTCAAATTATCTTGTGGAGGATAGCTATTTCCATAACAAGCCCCACGGCGGAGGCATGTTGTGGAGTGCAGGAGTGAATGATGGAAATATCGTCCGCCACTCAACATTTCATACGGGCGGATGGGGTGGTATGGGGAAATTTGGGAATAGACAAGCACAGCAGGGCGCGCAGTCCTTAGCTGAATTCAACCGCATTTATGACTTTCACTTTCATGGTGATGACGCTGGAATCCAAGTGAATCGCGGCAATGTCATGGGAACGACATTGCGAAACAACTGGATTCATAACATGCCAGGAAGAAATGCCATTCGCTTTGATGGCGACGCTGCAGGAATGGGTGGAACTGTACAAAATAATGTATTAACTGGTGCCAAGCGTGGTACACGACTGAAAGGTGATCTGCACACAATTACGAATAATACTGCCTTCGGCAATACTCATATAGACATCAATGTTGCACATGATAAATTCTATGGTTTTACAGAAGGATACGATCCAGCAGTTGACGGAATCATCCGCCCAACAGCTGA
>DJMH01000001.1:4067-4522 GCA_002435305.1 Dehalococcoidia bacterium UBA6495 | reverse complement strand
GATTCCTGCAAATAGCCTGTTAATGTCGGACCGATTGCAGAGCCGATAGAGGCCATGGTCATAACGGTGGCCACGGAGACGGCAATTTCCCTTGGCTTTATGCCGCTTATGTGAAATGGAACCATATACAGGAGAGGGAAAAACCCCCAGGCTAATCCGTTCCCAAGGGCTAGGAGAATCAACCAGTTGTAACTATCGACCAAAGTCATTGCACCGTACGTTATTGTGATGACTATACCTGACAGTATTAAGATAAGACTTCGAGATTTGGGGGATTTGCAAAATAGACCAACAATCACTCCCGAAAATCCCCCGGGAAGGATGTATAGGCCAATTATCAATCCGGATTTTCCTAGAGATATATCATAGGAGTCTGCAAACAAAGTCGGTAAGAAACTATTAAATGAAGCAAAAGACATGACTACACCCAAAAATCCTATTCCGGCAAACCAAAC
>DJMH01000001.1:0-3639 GCA_002435305.1 Dehalococcoidia bacterium UBA6495 | reverse complement strand
ATCGCCCACACTATTGCAAGGCCAAAAAATATAAAGGCAAAGGTGATCATGACATTTCTCCAATTGCCATTGAAGTGATTTAATAGCATCGGCAGTAGAAAAACACCACCACTGACTATGATTCCAAAGAATAAATTAGAGATTCCCCCTGCGTGATTTACCTCTTTTTGGGGGAGCCACTGTCGAATTAACAAGGATCTCGCCGGTTCTCGAGCGATCATGGTGACCCCAAACAGAAGCCTTCCAACAAAAATGCCGAAAAACCCTTGGGCCCAAGCTTGGACAAGAATAAATGCGCCACCTAAGACCACTGTCACTAAGGTGAGTATTTTTGGAGCATATCGGGATACCCAGAGGGCGATAACAATCATCAAGCCGACATTTGCCCAAAAGGGTGCGGAACTTAGCATGCCTTGCTGTATTGGGGTTAGATCAAATTCGGAGCTTATCGCAGGCAATAAGATGCCTATCGTATTTGCGATAAGAAATCCCATGATGTTACACAGGACAAAGAGTGTGTAAACAACCCATCGATAAGGGCTAGGTGTTACATTTTCACTTAGAGTTTTAACGCTCGATTCAAGGGGCATCGACGCTAGGCTTTTAGCTTGTCATAAACGCTAGAGAGGTTTTCACCTATACGGTCGAAGCCTCGCCACTCGCCATACTTTGGGCTCAATTCATTTATTACAGATTTACTCGCTTGCACAGAATCTTGCTCGTCGCCTATTGCGTTTTTTGTCGAATCGACAAGGGCGTGAATAAAATCCTTGGCCTCCACAAGAGCGTCATGGTCACCAATCGGTCCGTGGCCTGACATGAATTGTTCTATAGGAAGAGAAGCCAGTAGGTTGTCTGTGCCAGGCCAGTCATTTGGATAACAATCTCCTAGATAAGGCACACCACCATCCTGGGCGACATCCCCGGTGAAAACAATCTTTTCCTTCGGAAGGTGAATATATATATCTCCGCTGGTATGAGCTCTGCCGAAATACTTCAGGTCCAACTCACGACCTCCGAAATATAATTGCATGCTGGTTTCGAATGTCATGTTGGGGGGAGTGATGTTAACTAAGTGACCTTCCTCAGACCAAGGATCATTGGAACTGGTAACCTTCTTTCTCCATTCTTCATTCCACTCGATATCGATCATTTCCGCATAGCAATTCTTGTGCCCGATAATTGTTGCCTCAGGGAATTCTTCGTTGCCCCAAGAGTGATCCCAATGTGAATGGGTGTCGATCACGAATTCGATAGGCTTTTCAGTGATCTTTTTTACATCTTGAATTAGATCTCTCGCAAAAGATGGAACCCTTAGGGAGTCTATTACCAATACACTATCATCTCCGACGATAATGCCGGCATTTGTAAGTCCCTCATGAAGGCGTGCGTATACACCTGTTTCAAGTTCTATTATTTCTGTTCCGGGAGTAGTCATTGCAGATTACCTCTGATATTTTTGAGTTGGTAACATGATTGGTTTCATATTAGGACTTTGGTAACAGAAGGGCAATCGATAATGAATTAAATAACGGCTAATCAGGGAATAAATGTCTTGTTCGATTAGCTATAAAAACTAAAGACAGCATGACAGGTACCTCTACAAGTACTCCGACTACAGTGGCTAGTGCAGCTCCAGAATTTAAACCAAAAAGGGATATAGCAACTGCAACAGCTAGCTCGAAGAAATTGGAAGTGCCAATGAGGCATGCGGGAGCTGCTATGGAATGTTTGAGTTTCAGAAGCTTTGCTGAACTATAGGCTAGGAAAAAAATACCATAGGTTTGAATTAATAGGGGAATAGCGATTAATGCGATAGCAAACGGCTTTGCAATTATGACCTCGGCTTGAAAACCAAAGAGCAATATAACCGTTAGCAATAACCCAAGAATTGACCAGGGTTTAAGTCTACTCAGCAACGTCGCTAAGCCCGTATTTCCAGCAGTACGGTCAAATATTTTTCGAGTCAGCACACCTGCAATTAGTGGTAAAAGCACATATAAAAGAACAGAGTATATAAGGGTAACCCATGGCACTGCGATATCACTGATCCCGAGTAAAAGGCCAGCTATGGGGGCGAAAGCAAATATCATAATAATGTCATTCACAGAAACCTGTATCAGGGTATAGTTGGGATCTCCTCTGGTCATATGGCTCCAGACAAATACCATCGCGGTGCACGGCGCCACTCCCAGTAAGATCATTCCAGCGATGTATTCCGTAGCTGTCGTAGGATCTACCCAACTGGAGAAAAGAATTTTAAAAAATAGCCACCCAAGGACCGCCATAGTGAATGGTTTAACCAACCAATTTACTGCAAGTGTAAGTAGGAGGCCAGACGGGCTATTTTTGACATCTTTAATGGATGCAAAATCAATTTGAACCATCATCGGGTAAATCATAATCCAAATAAAAATGGCGACAATAAAATTGACATGGGAAAATTCCAATTTAGCGATAAAATTGAAACTTTCAGGAAAAATATTCCCAAGTAACACACCCGTTGCTATGCAAAATGCCACCCAAATTGAGAGGTAGCGTTCAAAAACCCCCATAAAAATCACCCTTTGCAAGTGCGATAGGACTGCTATATCTGATTAAGTTGCAATTATCTGTAAAAGCTATCATCTTCGATACAAGAGAACATTTAAAAAGTTGCCTCATGGATGTTTTCTGTAAATAATTCTCGATAACTCACTATCCTAGTTCTTGGGTTTTCTTGTTCCATTTATCGATGAGTTCACGTTGTTTAATTTTTGAATCTTTTGAAACATTAAAAATATTCCGACTAATTAACCTCCAATCTTGCTCCATTTTTCCTAGGGTAAAAATCCCTTCGAATGTGGACATTACTAAACCATCTTGGTCCAAGCGTGAGGCTTTAAGAAGGTAAGCCACCTTTTCGTCGTCTCTTATCACCTCGGAGTAAGATTCCAATTTACACGTACTTCCTATCCACTCTGGACGTATTTCGGAATAGAAGTCAGCAAAATAGTTAGGAACGTCCTTCTCATCTCTGTAAAAGGCTATAGGGGTGACTCCAACCGATATGTGATGCATAGGCAGGTGAAGAGTTTCTCTATACCTTTTAGGTGTGGTTCCCAAAGCCTCCACCGAATCTTTTAATGCTTTTTCTGGGTTTGATGCCATTTCGTAATTTACTCCAAAAATATAATTGTTTTCATACGTATCATATTACTAATGTTAGCAATGAGGAACAGAAATAAAGAACTTTGAATTCTTATAAAATTCTTAGAATATTCTCAAGGTTTTTTAATGAAACTTTACTAGTCTTTCCCTATCACTTTAGTAGATAATACAAATTGGAGAAAGAAAATGATTGGAATAAAGAACATAAGGTTAGTATTGGCAGGGGCGCTTATTGTCCCGGTGGCACTTGCTTCGATAGCTTGTTCCCCGATTTACGCTGACGATCCAAACGCTGTTAAAAAGGAAATATTTACACCGGAGTTGGACCTTGAAGCCTTGAACGGAAGAATTCAATCAGCGGTTGAGAGTGGAGAAATCTCCCAAGCTCAAGTGGATACCGCTATCGAAATACTTAAAAATAGATTTTCGGAAACCCGTAAGGCCGGATTCCAGCCCGGGTGGGATATTGAAGAAATAAAAGCGAAAATA
>DJMH01000024.1:25344-60000 GCA_002435305.1 Dehalococcoidia bacterium UBA6495 | reverse complement strand
TTTCCAGGTTTCTGTTTGCAATTGCCTGGCTTCTCTAATGGATTTGGTGTCCTCTACAGATTGGGTTACTGATAGAAGTCTGTCTCGCGACCCTTGTAGTTGTGCGTGAAGTTCCAAATAGGGGCTCAGGCTTTCAAGTTTAGATTCCAAGTGACTATGATTTTTTTCAGTGTCCTCCAATTTTTTAAGCTTAGAATCCAGGATTTTTAGCCGGTTTAATTCCTCAGAGCAAAACCTTTCAGAATTAAGTTCTTCTTCCATTTGGACCAGATTCAACTTAAGGGAGCTGAGTTCGATGGAAGAATCTTCACTTTTCCCCAATTGATTCATTAGATCGTATTGTATTTTTCCCGTTTCGGTCTTTTTTCGCACCAAAATGGTTTGCTGTAACTCATTTTGAGTAATAATCTCGTTTTTTCTATCAGTAAGGGCCTGGATTTTTTTCAAATTTGATTCGTATTCAATCTTGCTGGTTTTACCCTCACTTTGAAGCCCGTCCCTTATGTGTTGTTTATTGCCGGTTGAAAGAGACTGAAGGCAAAGCGGGCAGGTTGCCTCGGCATGATTTATCATGTCAAACCTATTTCGGCTATCAGACATCTGTGTCAATAAAGTCTTATTGGAGATTTGCAAAATGGTTACTTTCTCAGACATGGCGTTTGCTTTATTTAATAGGTGTTCCGTTTCGCTAAATTCGATCTCCAAATTTTGAAGGGCGGTGTTTGCGAGATTGATTTCACGTAACAATTTAGGAATGCCATCAACTAATGGTTGGAGATCTGTCTTGATCCGGTTCGATTTAATGGAAATTTGAGATTCTAATTTCAGTGTCTCAATAGCTATTGTCTTTTCTATTACAATTTTTTCTGCGTTTATTTTGTGAAAATCAGATATTAATGTAGAAGATCTACCGTACTCAGACCGCAAATCTTGGTATTCTTTATAGGTTGATTGAATCTCTTCAGAACGACTTAGCAAGATTTTCAACTCACCTAATTCCTTCTTCCATCGCATCTCTTGAACCAACATCATACCTATGTCTTTTTCTGATGTATCGATTTGGTCAACCATGGTTTTTTTATTAGAGATTTCCACTAATAAGGTTTGCCGTTTTTGGTTTAAGTCCTCCAATTCTTTACTAAGGCTTTGTTCCTCAGATAATAAATTCTGGGACTCTTTTTTATACGTTTCCAATTTTTCAAGGATTAATTCTTTCTCTTGAAAAGCTGAAGATTTGTGCTCTATCACAGATTGTTGTACTTCAACATCATTTTGCAGTTGGCGGGAATGTTGTTTCGATGCTGATTCCAAGCGTTCATAATATGAGAGGTCGAGTAAGTCGGCTAAAATCTTTTTCCTGTCGGTTGGCCTAGAGGATGTGAAACGATTGGAATCCCCTTGCTTTAGATAAGAAGTGTTTATGAAAATTTCATAGTCCATATTGAGTAAATTGACTATTTTTTCCTCAGTTTCTTTTATGGTGTTGGCCATCAGGGAGGTTACCGTGTTACCTATGATAATGGAGAGGTTTAGCTCCGATTTTCCTGATGAGGCGCCTCTACCTTTTGTATAGGTGCGAGTAACTCTGTACCTGCTTTCGCCCGCAAAAAAATCTAGTTCTACAAACATGGTGTTTCGAGCGACATTGACCAGTTCATCCTGGGTTTTTGCTCTTGCTTTTCCCCATATCGCCCATGTTATCGCGTCAAGTAAAGCCGTTTTACCATAACCGTTATCACCGGAAATGCAGGCGATGTGGACTGGCTCAAGATTTAGAGAAGGAACATCTTCCCCATAGCACATAAAATTTTCGACCGTTAACAATAGTGGGATCATATTTAATTTGTCGGCTGGTAATTTACTTTAGTTTGTATCTACCTCTGTTCCGTTTAGAGTGCATACACTTTTTAGCGGTACTGCGGTTTTCACTAGACTTTCAGCGAAGCAACCTTTCTTTGCGAGTTGGATGACTTCAATTAAATCTTCCGCCTGTTGGTCGGATTCAACATCGAAAAAGCTTCTAACTTCAGTTACTCCGTTTTCCACTGTGTTGTCAGCTATCGAACCTTTTAAATAATAATCCATTTCAACATGGACCTTCGCTGAGTGTATTTCTACCTCTTTCATCGAAGCGTACCGCTTCAAATTAGTTAATAGTCAAAACCCTATCCCCCCGACTATGTATGTGAGTGGAGAAGGGTAGTTGTCATCCCCTCCCAATCGGGGCGGTTCATCAGAATAAAAGGTAAATTTATCTCTTGTACCTATATGAAGCATTTTTTCAAGATGTTCGCATTCGACAGACACTGTCGATTTAAAAACATCTTTGGGTAGTTCGGACCCGACTGTAGATTGTGGTATGTCACTTGGCATTGTGGGATTCTCCTTGGGGTGCCCGAATATATTCCAGCATTGATTTGACGTTATAATTTGGACCTTCTGAAGTTAGGCTTTCGGCGGCAGCTGTTGCAGTGTCAATCGAAGTGAAACAAGGTATTCTTTTCTCCACTGCCGCCCTTCTGATATGGAAGCCGTCTTGTACAGCACTTCCATTACCGGTAATTGTATTAACGACGGCATTTACTGTGCCGTTAACGATTACATCTACCACATTTGGATGTCCTTCATTGAGTCGTTTTGGTATTGCAACCACCTTTTTCCCCAATTCGCTGATAAGAGAGGCCGTACCTTCCGTGGCGAATAAATCATACCCTGCGTCAACTAGATTCTGAATTAGCCGGCCTGATTGTTTTTTGTCCTCATCAGAGATACTTAGAAGTATAGAGCCTTTTTCAGGGAGTCTTAAATTGGCAGAAATCAAAGCCTTGCTTATTGCCGATTCAAAGTCATGATCTATTCCCATTACTTCCCCCGTCGATTTCATTTCGGGCCCTAGGTATGTATCTACGCCCGTTAATTTAGACATTGAGAATACTGGGGCTTTTACCCCAACTATGCCATTAGCTGAAAATAGACCTGTCCCATATCCCATATCTGTTAGCTGCTTGCCTAACATCGTCTTTACGGCTAGATTTACCATGGGAACTCCAGTCACTTTGGATATGAATGGTATGGTCCTGCTTGACCGAGGATTGACTTCAATAACAAATATTTCAGTTTTTTCGTATTCAGCAGTATCTTCCGTTATGGATCCTGGGCTTCTGTAAGTGTTGCCGCCGACAATAACGTACTGAATGTTCATGAGCCCCTTAATATTTAAAGATTTACCGATTCGAGTGGTGTAGTCAGTAATTGTGGCTATCTCCTGCTTCGTTAGCGTCAGGCCAGGATAAATTGCCATTGAGTCCCCACTGTGGACTCCAGCTCTTTCTACATGTTCCATTATCCCAGGAATCAAGACTGAATCTCCGTCGCATACGGCATCTACCTCCACTTCCTTGCCGACGAAATATTTGTCAATCGAAACTTTTCTTCCTTCGCCAGCCTCCAAAGCATCCTTCATATAGCGTTGCAATTCCTCGGGGGTTTGAACAATTTCCATTGCTCTGCCCCCCAAAACATAGCTAGGTCGAACCAGGACCGGATATTTTATTTCGTTTGCTACTTGAAGGGCTTCTTCAATGTTAGATGCTGATCCCCCAGGTGGGTTGGGTATATTTATTCCACGTAAGAATTCTTCAAATAGATGCCGGTCAGAAGCAACATCGATAGTGTGCGCAGTAGAGCCTAATATAGGCATAGATTCTTTATCCAGATTTTGAGAGAGATTTATTGCTGTTTGTCCCCCAAACTGAACAATGGAGGGTGTGTTATCACCTTGTTCTGGACCGGTCGCTAATCTTTCATTGTCGATTATGTCAAATATCGATTCCTCATCGAGAGGTTCAAAATACAATCTATCGCTGGTATCAAAATCCGTCGACACTGTTTCTGGATTGGAGTTCACTAGTATACTTTTTACCCCTTCTTCTTGAAGGGCCCACGCTGCATGCACAGAACAATAGTCAAACTCAATTCCTTGTCCGATTCTTATAGGTCCGCTGCCAAGTACCAAAGCCTTTTTGCCATGAAGTGGTTCCGCTTCATTTTCGGTTTCATATGTGCTGTAAAAATAGGGAGTTTGGGCTTCGAACTCGGCAGCACATGTGTCTACCATTTTGTATACTGGCTTAATATTGAGGTTTTTGCGTAATTTTCGAATATCTTTGGCGGATTGATTCAATAACTCTCCAATTCGTTGATCAGTGAATCCTAATCTTTTTGCTTTACGCAATAAATCGTAGGAAAGATCATTGGATTCTATGGTTTTTTCCATGGCAATAATCCTGGAAAAGGATCGTGTAAACCAAGGGTCTATTCCTGTGCGTCTGGAAAGCTCGTCAGCACTTACGTTTCTTCTAAGGCCTGCTAGTAGAGCCCATAATCTTTGGTCATTTGGATAGATGGGTAATTTATTCAATATCGATTCTTCATCGGAAAACCATAAAGGGTCTTCCCAGACTATTGATCTGTTTGTTATCTCAAGTGATCGCACTGCCTTTTGAAAAGCAGCTTCGAAGGTCCTATCGATGGCCATCACCTCTCCAGTCGCCTTCATTTGTGTTCCGAGGGTTCTTTCCCCAGAAGGGAATTTATCGAAAGGCCATCTTGGTATTTTTACTACACAATAGTCTAATGCAGGCTCAAAGGCGGCTACAGTTTTTTGAGTCACTGCGTTCTGAATCTCATCAAGGCTCATGCCTATAGCAATTTTTGCCGCAACTCTTGCTATGGGGTATCCAGTGGCCTTGCTAGCTAGAGCTGAACTTCTACTGACTCGTGGGTTTACTTCAATTACATAATAGGAAGGTCCGGTTTTTTCGATGTCAGGCAACGTCTCAGCGACTACATTTCCTGGTACCAAAGCAAATTGTACGTTGCAACCACCTTCAATACCCAGTTTCCTTATGATTTTTAGGCTTGCTGTTCTTAACATCTGATATTCATTGTCAGAAAGAGTCTGGCTTGGGGCTACTACAATGCTGTCACCCGTATGAACCCCCATTGGATCTATATTTTCCATGTTACATACGGTTATACAATTATCAGAACCATCTCTCATTACCTCATACTCAAGCTCCTTCCATCCAACAATGGATTTTTCAACCAGCACTTGGTGGATAGGGCTTGCACTCAATCCTGATTTAATTATCGCGTTGAAACTATCATCATCCGCAGCTATACCTCCGCCAGTTCCTCCCAAAGTGTAGGCTGGCCTGATGACGACCGGTAGGCCTATCGTATTTTTTGCCTCTGTTGCCTCTTCGTAACTGTTTACTACAAAGCTGGGAGGAGTTGGTTCTCCAATATCAGTGAGCAATTCTCGGAACAACTGCCGATCTTCTGCTTTTTTTATAGAATCTACACTGCTTCCTAATAATTTGACACCATACTGCTCAAGAACACCGGCTTCGACGAGTTCAACTGCCAGGTTTAGGCCTGTTTGACCACCTAAGGTAGGTAATAGGGCATCCGGCTGTTCTCTTTCTATAATCCTTGATATGACCTGAACGGTTAAAGGCTCTATGTATACAAAATCTGCTACATCTTCGTCAGTCATAATTGTTGCAGGATTTGAATTCACTAAGATGGTTTCAACTCCTTCTTCTCTTAACGACTTGCACGCCTGTGTTCCGGCATAATCAAATTCAGCTGCTTGGCCAATCACAATTGGCCCTGATCCGATTACAAGAATCTTTTTTGGTTTTTCAGTCAATTGCCAGTCCCCTCTTCTCCAAATAAGAAATTAACTTGTCCGGGAAGTTGATAGTCATACCATCGGCGCCACATTCAACTACATTTTCCATGAGTGCCTCAGTAAAAACTCCATGGCATCTAACCTCGAATCCGTTGTCGTGTAAATTAGTAACAAGAGATGGGGTCACTAAATCGGCTCTCGGACATATCTGATTGAATCCATGGTTTAATGAATCCGATATTATGGAATCATTCCATTCACTACCAGGTCCCAGGGGAACCAGCCATCCAGTTTTTATTTCTGGTGCATACTTTCTGGTTTCGATCAGCCATGGCTTCCAAAATGAGGTTATTATTGTTTTCTCAATTGCATTGAAATCCCGGATCATCTCACAGGTTTTTTGTGCTAGATTGGGTGTATTTCCTTTAATCTCCACATGTAAGTAGGCTGCGGACTTGTATTCAACGAGGATTTCTTCCAAGGTGCATACTTTTTCCCCAGAATATTTATGATCAAACCAGGAACCGGCATCTAGTGCCTTTAGTTCTTTTAACGTGTGATCGTTGACTTTCCCATTTCCATTTGTTGTTCGATTGAGCGTGTCGTCATGGATTACAACCAGCCGATCGTCTTTTGAAGAATGGACGTCAAGTTCTATATGTTTAACTCCCATATTGATCGCCATATCGAATGCTGCACGCGTATTTTCGGGAGCATAGGAGGAGGCTCCTCGATGGGCTATATTAGTAATTTTTCGTTGCATAACTATTTGGTCTCTTTAACTATCTCTAGGAAATCGTCAAATATGTATTCATTGTCCTTAGGACCGGGTGAGGCTTCGGAGTGGTATTGAATACTAAGTGCAGGAAGAGATCTATGGCGTATACCTTCTACTGTACCGTCATTCATGCTGATATGGGTGACGTCGACGTCTGATGGCAAAGATTCGGGATCAATTGAATACCCATGATTTTGAGCAGTTATGTAGATTCTTCCGGAAGCGGTATCTTTGACTGGATGATTGGCCCCTCTATGGCCGAACTTAAGCTTGTAAGTTTTGGCACCGAGAGATTTCGCGAGTATCTGATTTCCGAGGCAAATTCCCATTACAGGTACTTTACCCAAAATATCCGCAGTAGTGGCTACTAAATGATCTAGAAGTTCTGGGTCTCCAGGTCCGGGAGAGAGCAATATGCCGTCAGGGTTTTGAGTGAGTAGGTCGTCAGAAGTAGCTGATGAAGGGAACACTTCCACATCGCAACCTTTACCTTTCAAAATCCGGAGAATGTTGTATTTAAGACCATAATCTGAGACAAGAATTCGCAGGTTGTCGGCGATATGATCGTATCCTAGTCCTGATTCCATCCACTGGTACCGTTCATTAGTTGTCACTTTTTGCACAAAATTTTGCTCATCATATGAAGGTTTGTTCTTTAGCTGTTGCAGGGCTTGTTCGGGGGAAATATTGACTGCAATGACTCCCATCATTACACCTTTTGACCTTATTTTGCGTGTAACAGCCCGGGTGTCGATTTCGGATATTCCAACGATTTCCTGGGAGTCAAGATATTCATTTATGGTTCCAGTTATTTTGGTATGACTTGGCTCTTCACAATATTGCCTTACGACAAATCCCGCGACTTGAATTTGGGACGATTCTATATCTGAGCTGGTAATGCCGTAGTTACCTAAAAGCGGATATGTGGGAACTACTATCTGGCCGGCATATGAAGGGTCTGTTAGTATTTCCTGATACCCTGTCATTGAGGTGTTAAATACTATTTCACCGAAAGTTTCCCCTTCATAACCAAATGACTCACCTGGGTAAATAGATCCGTCTTCAAGTACTAGAAAAGCTTTTTTTGTCAATGTTCAATCACCAGTATTGATTAGTAAATTTTTCTACCTTTAAAAAAGGTGGCTTTAATTTTCCCTTTAAGTAAGGTTCCCTCTAGTGGCGTGTTTTTGCCTTTAGATAAAAAAGTTTGCGGGTTGACAATCCAAGTTTCGGAGGGGTCAAAAACCGTGATATCTGCACTATTACCCTTTTTCAAACTTCCAATGTCCATACCCAAAAGTTTCGCTGGATCAGCGGTAAGTTTTTTTATGAGGGTGTTTACGTCTATATGACCATTATCTACTAATGTCATGAGAGACCCGAACCCGGTTTCTAGGACACTAATTCCAAATGCTGCATCCTGAAATGTAGTCGTTTTGTCCACTTGGTTATGCGGGGCATGGTCGGTGGCTATCACGTCTATCGTGCCGTTCTGAAGCCCTTCTACCATTGACCTAACGTCAGATTGGTTTCTGAGTGGCGGGTTCACTTTTGCATTGGTGTTATAGGCGTCACGTGATAAAGGAACAAAGGAATCTTCAGTTGGCCCCATTACAAGTGTTTCTGAGAGTGTCAAGTGATGAGGAGTGACTTCACAGGTCCCTCTAATTCCTCTGGCTTTTGCAGCTTTAATCAGGTTGAGTGTTCCCATCGTACTAACGTGGGCTATGTGAATATGGCCACCGGTTAATTCTGCCAAAGAGAGGTCCCTAGCCACCATAATCTCCTCTGCTGAGTTTGGCATTCCTTTTAACCCTAATCTATTGGACACCCAACCTTCGTTCATGGAAGCCCCATGAGCTAGAGTGGGGACCTCACAATGGTTGATGATTGGTAGTTTTAAACCGGCACTATAGCTGAGGGCCTGCCTCATTATGTTGGAGTCCTCTATTGGGTCACCATCATCGCTAAAGCCTATGACTCCAAGCTCAGCTAATTCCGACATTTCACTGAGTTGTTTACCTTTACGGCCTACAGTTACACAACCAATGGGAAGCACTCTTATTTGAGCAGTTTCTTTTGCTTTCTTAAGTACATATTCAACTACGGATTGATTGTCCATTGCTGGAACAGTATTGGGCATAGCACATACGGTGGTGAATCCACCGGCCGCTGCCGCTGCGGTGCCTGTTTCAATTGTTTCTTTGTATTCTTCTCCAGGTTCTCTGAGATGACAATGTAGGTCTATAAACCCCGGGCATACTATTTTTCCCTCAGCGTCAAAAACCTCAGAGTTTCTCGGTCTATCCAAGGAAGTTTTTATTTCTGTTATTACTCCATTTGTCACCAATAAGTCGGAAATTTCATCAACTGACTGCGAGGGGTCAATAATTCTCCCGCCCTTTATCAAGACATTTGCTGTCAAGTTATAACTCCTTCTCAGAATGATTCCCAGTTATCAGGTCGTAGAGGATTGCCATGCGGATTGCCACTCCTGTTGTAACCTGACTTTCAATCACTGATTGGGGTCCATGTGCGACATCTGATTCTATTTCGACCCCTTCGTTCATGGGCCCTGGATGCATTATGATCGCATTAGGGTTAGCTATCTTTAGACGTTTTGAGGTTATTCCAAATCTTCTGGAATATTCTCTCAATGAAGGCAAATGGCCTGCCTTTTGTCTTTCAGACTGTAATCTCAATGTCATTACTACATCAGCACCTTCTAGGGCATTATCTATATTTTCCTCGATTTGTATCCTTCTGAATGGGTGGTTAGCCTCGCGGAGGCGACTGTCTAGGAAATCTTGAGGTAGTAAGGTGTTTGGCCCACATAGGACAATATTTGCTCCCATAGTGGTCAAACCCCATAAGTTTGATCGGGCGACTCGGCTATAGAGCAAATCACCAACTATGACGACCTTTTTAGAAGAGATAGTGCCGAGATGCTTTTTGATGGTGTACAAGTCTAGTAAGCTTTGTGTGGGATGTGCATGCATTCCATCTCCAGCGTTGATGATGCTTGTTGAATTCATTTGCTGTGCTAGAAAATATCCGGCACCGGAATGTTGGTGTCTTATGACAATTGCATCTGCCTTCATAGCTTGGAGTGTTAGTGCGGTGTTGTATAGGGACTCCCCTTTTTTACTACTACTACTGTCACTAGACACATTTATGACATCTGCACTCAGTATCTTTCCGGCTTGCTCAAAAGATACTCTGGTACGAGTGCTGGATTCGTAGAAAAGTGTAATGATTGTTTTCCCTCTGAGAGCAGGGACTTTTCTAATGCCTCTGTTCAGCACTTCCATCATGGAATCTGTGTTTTCGAAAATAAGCTGTATATCAGATTGATTTAATCCATCTAAATCCAAGATATGTTTTTGTCTAATAGATTTTCTGGTATTAGTGTCGTTTGTTGTCAACTTTGTCCTCACCTATGTGATCGGGCTAGAGATAACTACTTCATCAAGACCGTCAATTTCCACAAGTTTCACCTCCACATCTTCTTCCCTTGAAGTCGGCACATTTTTGCCGACAAAATCAGCTCGTATCGGAAGCTCTCTGTGCCCTCTATCTATCAGGACGGCCAGTTGTATTTGACTCGGCCTACCTAAATCGTTGATCGCATCCATCGCAGCTCTTATTGATCGGCCCGTGTATAAAACATCGTCAACTATCACAACGATTCGCCCACTAATGTCAACGGAGATATCAGTCGGTTTCATAGCTGCCTGAGGTTTTACGGAAAGGTCATCTCTGTATAAACCAATGTCTAATGAACCGACATCCACAGTTTGGCCTTCATAGCTGGATATTAAACCTCTAATTCTGAAGGCTAAAGGGACCCCCCTAGAATGCATACCAACAAGAATTAAATCTTTTGCCCCTGAGTTTCTTTCGAGTATTTCATGGGAAATTCTCGTTAATGCTCGTTTCATTTGCACATCTGTTTGTATCTTTTTTTCAGACATGTTCTTTAATGCCGAACTTGGATAGGATATGGAAGTAGATTTTCCAAAAAAAAACCTCTGCCCAGATCGGCAAGAGGCATTTAACAAACGAGCTACCCAAACAGGTAACGCGAAGCGTTCGCTCCCTTGGCAGACTCTCTGGACTGACTTAAAGGGTGCAGTGGGCAAAGTTGCTCACTCCAGATTAAATATACACTCATAATTACGAATGTCAAAGTTGCATGCGCTATTTGACTAGTTGTGGGTTTCAGATACAAGAACTGTGTTATCCCCTCCAACCCTTTGGTTTACAATGTATTTAGAATGAATTTGGTATCAGCTGGCGGGATAGTCTATCGGAAAGACGCTGACTCTATCTTTATAGTGGTGTGTGGTAGGAATTGTCCTATATCTTTCAATTTGCCAAAAGGTACCCCTGAACCTCACGAGACAAGGGGACAGACCGCTTTACGGGAGGTTGAAGAAGAGACGGGATTAAGAGTCCAGCTTGGTAAATATATTGACTCGGTAAACTATTGGGTGACTAACCATCCCGATTATCCAGGTCAACAATTACGCAAAACAGTCTATTATTATTTGATGGAACCTATAGGTGGAGATTTCTCTAGGCATGATGGAGAATTTGATACTGTGGATTGGGTAGATAGTCGTGACATATCAAATACCCTTTCATTTGAAAACGAGGTAAAAATTGTTCAGAAGGGCATTTCCCTGGTCAAGGGACGAAAATAAGGAACTCCCTCTTGTTAATGAGGAGGGGGAAAAGGTGCGTGTGCGAGAAAAGCGCGTGAAAGATATTCAAAACGAATATTCGTGGAGGGTGGACCCAGAGTTGTCTCGGTTAGACGCAACCAAACCCATGACAATGTCCTATGAAGACTTTTTTAGGTATTCGAAAGAAGAGATGCAATTTCCAAACTATCGATCAAAAAGGTTGGCAGTTGAAACCTTGGAGGGCGTTCATATTGGAAATATTATGTATTACGATCTAAATATGCAGAATCGTCAGGCTGAAGTAGGGATAATGATTGGCGACAAGGATTACTGGAGTAATGGGTATGGCACGGATACGGTTAATACATTGTTGCGACATTTGTTCACTATTTTGGAATTAGATAGGGTTTATCTACACACTCTTTCCTGGAATTACAGAGCCCAGGCATCTTTCGCCAAATCCGGTTTCAAGTTAGTTCGTAACGTTAAAAGGGGCGGGCAAGACTTCATATTAATGGAGGTTCTGCGATCTAATTGGGAAGAACCACATGCAAATTGATCTAAAGATATAACTTATCTAATTCATTAGGAAAAATAATTTCGCCTGAAAAAATATGACTGATATCAGATTTTGCCGAAGTCATTACTGTAGGATCAGATAAATTGGGGCCTATGTGCACCAAAGCCAATTTTTTCACATTGGCGGCCTGAGCCATTTCTGCGGCACCAAATGTGCCACATTGTCCTTCGCTTTCTCCATTGTCGTTCATATTGGATTGTTCGTCCCAACACATACATAGCATTAAATCCGCATCTTTGGCTAATTCTATGACCGAGTCGCAAGGTTCGGTATCCCCAGTAAAGACAATACTCCCGTCTGACGTGTCAAACCGATATGCTAATGAATCCAAATATGGTTGTACGTGCTTTGCAGGAGCACTGTTGACACTCCAATTGGATGCTTTAAATACGGGACCGGGTCCGATATCAATTGCTTCCACCTGTGGAGGTTTCCTTGGAAGTGTCCCACCTCTGTTTACATGAATCTTTTGGCTCAGTGGGTGGCTGACTCGTGCTTTCCAATCATGAGCGAACAACCCTATAGATTCATCAAGGATTCCTTTTGTTATCTTTTCAGTTAAATTGGGGCCAAATACCTTCAAGATATTTTCGTTTCCTATACTTTGATCCCACCTGCATAGAAGGAAGCACGGATAGTCAATATCGTGATCAAAATGATGGTGAGTGAAAAACAAGTAGTCTATTTTTGTGGGCCATAAACCGGCTTTAACTAATTTATGCGTGGCAGATGGACCACAGTCAATCATTATTAGGTCCCCGTCGATTTCAAGCGCAAATGATGATCCGAATCTGTCAGGTGTAGGTGTCGGCGTACCAGCCCCTAAAATGTGTATTGTTGCCATTTGCTATTAACCTTCTAATGAATTTCTTTTGTAGGTATAGATTCTGTATTCCTCACCGGCTTGTATTAAGAGTATATTGCTGGCCTCTAAACTGATTATTGAATTGTATAGATCATCGATATCTGCTTTGATGCCAGTTCCATCAAAATTTGATTCGGCGGTCCATATGATTTCTTCAGCATCGTAGCCTAAACGATCCTCCAAGGTTTTGATTAATTCACGATTATCGACTCGACTAAAAATAGTGACACTCTTTCTCGCAGTTTGGGGGCCCTGTAGCTGTTGTTGGATTATCGGTTCCGATTTTGGACGTATTCGATCGAATATTTGGCGGTGATAGATTATAACGATCCCTAAAACCGTTCCAATGGACAGAGGGGTGATTAAAAATTCAATTGTGTGGAATCCAAGATCGTTGGCAAGAGAATCCTTCACTAGGATGAATAGAATGCTTGCCATGGCGCCTGCCGTGAAGATAATACTTATTCCTATGACCACCATGAAATAGATGCGGGCATAGGTAACTTTTTCGTTAAAATTGGCGGTCTGTATAGCTAATCTACTCCAAGATATGTACCACACGAGGCAACCAACTATTGCCAAACTTACCCCTATGGATAAAGGATCTTTCCAAAAATCACCTGGTTGGACCAAATCAGTCCAGGTCAGTTGTAGTAGAGAGATCAACACTGAGTGCATCAGCACTGAAAATCCTGAAGACAAGAACCCTAATCCCAAAAAAGCCAAAGAGAATATCAATGCTGCATTAGGTTTTTTTAATAAATCAGTCATTTGGTATTTCTTGGGGACATACTTTGTGTGATAAAGCAAAACAGCGGCCCCGATGCTCAAGGTACTTATTGAGGAAATAAATACAAATTGCCGCCCATCCATTTCTACAATTTGGAAAACTTTACCGAATAGAGTCATTAGCAACATTGTGCTTGATACCATGCAACACACTACCGTAACTATGTAAACTAGGTAGAGATAGAAAGGTTCATATTCTTGTTCTGATAATTTATTCCTTAGAATCAGCCAGTGGACCGACCATGCCGCAAAACCTAGTAGTAGTGACACAGTTAACCTCAACGAGCCAAGGCTACCGTTGGAAATCAAAATTATTCCATTGTCTACAGTATTTTGGATAACGTTGAGGATTGCGACGTAAACTAAACTGCTTAAACTTGAAGCCAGTACAAATAATCCAACAAAACTGAAGCTGTAAACAAATGTGTTACGTAGACTTTGACTATTTCCACGAGCCGAGGGTTTGGCTTGCAATAGCACTTTTAAGTGGTAACCCCAGACCACCGACCATATTATTAGAGTGGGTATTTTTGGCCAATTAAAACTGGATGCTTGGAAGGTCTCTGAAATGATGTCAGAAATGCAACTTATTGATATGGCGAAAGATACCGACAAACACAAAAGAAAGTATGCAATTCTTATGCCTGAGGTAATTTCCTGTGAATTTTTCAATACCGCCTGGTTAATCTTTTTCCAATATAGTATCCACAGAGGTCCGCCTATCACCAGCAATGATATTCCTAAAGCGGCGCGCTCTGGACTTGTCTCCAACAGAGAGGAAGAAACAAAAAAACCTATCAAGTGAATTGACGATTGTTCCAATCCATTCACAAGCATTGATAAGCCAACCCCGGAAATTATGTAGAAATATAGCCGCTTCACGGGATCAGCCAATGATTGACCGGAATTACTACCTTTTATGAAAGCGATTAACTGATAAATACAAAGATTTATTAATATAACTAATGGGAAAAAAATCAGAACATCAACTGCCTCAGTCATCGGACTTGTTAGGGATTTCCGATTTCGTAAGGCAATTAATTGGAAATTGCAGTTGGCTAATTTTCCAATTCCCATTCTCTTTGACAAGATTGAATTTTTCTTGGTAGGAATTTTCCGACGTTCCTATTGGGAAGGCTGGTTCCAATTCAATTACTTCCACCAACACCACGGATTCTAAATTGGCCAACTGCGTGGTTAGGTGTTTGAAAGTCGACCGGGAGTACCTGGCTTTTTCGTTATAGCTGTCAGCGGCGAAGTCTGTGGAACTACATGCTTTCTTGAGTTCAATAGACAAGGAATTGTATGCGGAATCATAATTCCCACCGGAAACATGTTCCAGAAAAATTTGTACTGTTCTGGCCGGAGAACCTTTGGGCATCTTCGACGGCTTGTTACCAATGTTTAAGGCGATGATTGAAGCAACTAAAATGGAACCTATGACGGTGCAAACTAAAATGGATGACTTGTTCATTTTACTATTATTCTAATGCTTTAATTTGCAGCTCGAAAAGCTTTGATATTGCTTCAACTCCTGCATCGAGGACTTGGTCAACCATTTTTCTTGAAAACCTGTTTCCTTCTGCTGAGCCTTGAATTTCAACTATTCCACCATCCGAGGCCATTACCATATTAAAATCGGCATCGGCTTTGGAATCTTCCTCGTAGCATAAATCCACCAACACTGTATCTCCAAATACACCCACACTTGTAGCGGCTACCGGTGTTATCGTAGGCAAAGCATCAAGAGATCCTGAATCTAACATCTGTTTCACCGCTAAATTTAAGGCCACAAATCCACCGGTGATTGAGGCTGTTCTGGTTCCACCATCGGCCTGGATGACATCACAATCAATTGTGATAGTGATCTCCCCGAGTCCTTCCAAATCGATGGATGCTCTAAGAGATCTTCCTATCAATCTCGATATTTCCTGAGCTCTTCCCCTCCTTTGATTGTCACGGGGCACTCGTGGAGAAGTAGAGCCGGGGAGCATGGAATATTCCGCAGTGACCCAGCCTTTGCCTGTGCCTGCCAAAAAATTAGGAATTTTTTCCTCAACAGTAGCTGTGCATATGACTTTAGTTAAACCTGTGGAAATGAGCACGGATCCTTGTGAGAATCTGAGGGGGTTTTTTTCAAAATTCACAGACCTAAGTTGGTAGTCGGTTCTATTGTCTAGCCTCAAGTTGTATACCTTTGTAATTTCCAATATTTATGTCATTTGATTTTATATTGTCACTAAACGGTTAGGAAGATTATTAAAGCCGAAATTTAAAGGGATAAGGGGAAAATAACACGTCTTTGGTTTCTAGAATTATCTCTAGTTTTGCTTCTGTTGTAGACTGGATGAATGCTTTTGTTGCAAATGAGGTAGAGTTCGATCTATGAAGGGCAATATATATCTGACAGGCCTTCCTGGTTCAGGCAAATCTACAGTAGGGAAAACACTTTCCCATTTATTGGGGAAAGAATTCGTAGATATAGACTTGATGATAGAGGGAATTGAGCGAAAAACTATACCAGATATTTTTAGTTGTGAAGGTGAGGAATATTTTAGATCAGTCGAAACGGAGTGTTTAAAAAAAATATCCACGCGTACTAACATCATTGTATCTACAGGAGGAGGAGTACCCGTAGATCCTGTGAATGTTGGGATAATGGAGAATTCGGGTCGTATTATCTGGTTAAAGGCTTCGCCGGAGACGATACTGGAACGACTAAATTTGCAATTTGAGAGCACAGGGGTTAATAACGATAGACCTACGCTCATTTCTGATGAACCCCTTGAACGAATTAAGAAATTGTTAGGTAGCCGACAAAATGCTTATAAAAGATCTCATGCTATTGTGGAAACAGATGGGAAAAATGTCGAAGCCGTGGCTAAAGAAATTCATAGGAGACTTGTGAGTTGGGAAAAGTAAATTACGATGATTTGGCATCAGAGGTAATCACCTCGAGCGCTACATATCCTGTATGGGTAGGCTGGAGCATAATCGATAAAATCGGGGAAAGAGTTAAAACTGTTTATGACGCTAAAGTCGCATATGTTGTTGCTGATGAAGGTGTTAACAGTCATGCTAGAAGGGTTCAGGTTTCGATGGAATCAGCTGGTATTCCGACATATCTGTTTTTCGTCCCGTCAGGTGAAAATCACAAGAATCTGGACACAGTTAAGCACATCTATTCCTGGCTAGCCAATCACAAGGCTGAAAGGGGACATATGATCGTAGCGGTGGGTGGAGGAGTAATTGGAGATTTGGCTGGATTTGTAGCCGCTACATATTTGAGAGGGATGCCCTTTTCTCAAGTGCCCACGACCCTGCTTTCCATGATGGATGCTTCCATCGGAGGGAAAGTTGCCGTTGATATGGAGCAAGGTAAGAACCTGGTGGGCTCTTTTTATCAACCAAAGTTTGTACTATCTGACGTAGAGACTTTAAATACACTACCTGCTAGAGAATTGACTTCGGGTTGGGCTGAGGCTATAAAGCACGGGTTGATTCTAGACGAATCATTGCTGAATTTATTTGAAGAAAAGCACAGTGAAATAGCTGCATTAGACCCTGAAATATCTACAGAAATTATAAGGAAAAGTGTCGCAATTAAAGCACGAGTGGTTTCCGAGGACGAGAAAGAAACGTTAGGGATCAGAATACTACTCAATTACGGTCATACAGTTGGCCACGCTATAGAATCTACAACTGGGTATTCAAAATATTTACATGGTGAAGCAGTTAGTATAGGTATGATGGCGGCGGCATTGCTGTCAAATTCGATGGGAATGATGTCTGATGAAGAAGTGCGGAGACAGGAGATTGTATTGAATCAATATGATTTACCAACAACCTCAGATGCTATTGAATCTGAAAAAATTATCGAAGCCATAAAATCAGATAAAAAAACGGTTGGAGGTTCAGTCAACTGGGTACTTTTGAGCAAAATTGGTAAGGCCGTTACTAACAATGAGGTTCCAGAAACCTTTTTGTTGGAGGCTCTTTCACAATTAAGTAAATAGGACTTGTTTGGCGAGATATACACTTGATTGAAATAATTCTTTTTATACTTGGTTTATCTACCGGAATTTACGGGGTTTTGGTGGGAGCTGGAGGGGGATTCATTTTAGCTCCAGCATTGATACTTTTTTTTTCAAAAGATCCCGAAATAGCTGCTGGTACTTCTCTGGCATTAGTATCGATCAATAGTATTTCGGGATTTATAGCATATAGAAAATCTGGCTTTATTGACGTGAGGAGTGGGATTTTATTTGCTATTGCTGCTGTTCCGGGCTCCGTGTTAGCTCCATTCATATTAGATGTGATGCCAGGTAATGTTTTTAGAACACTTTTTGGAGTTTTATTATTAGCCTTGGCTATCCACATGTTTTTTCGGGGCAGCGGAGCAGAGGATGATTCCGACTGTATAACCAATGAGATAAGCTCAAAACCTGCTCTTCCTAAATGGATATCATTTACTGTCAAAGAAAGGGAAATCACAGCCTTTGACGGGACAATATTCAAGTATAGCTTCAATGAATCTTTGGCAACTACATTCAATTTGGTCCTTGGGTTTGTATCCAGCTTTTTTGGTACCGGCGGTGGGTTTTTGAGGACTCCTATATTGGTGTCCGCTTTTTCATTCCCAGTAAAGGTGGCAGTGGCCACTTCTATTTTTTCGCTCTCATTTTATGCCACGATAGGTGCCGCGGCACATGCTTTCAATCATAATATAGAGTGGTACCCAACGTTAGTTTGGGGTGGATTAGGATTGGTTCTTGGAGGGCAAATTGGCGCAAGGTTAACGCAGAAAATCAAGAGTTTTTGGATTCTGAAATTACTGCTTTTAGTGGTTTTATTTTTGGGACTGCAGTTACTTCTGGAAGGATTATGGCCAGGTTTATTGAACCTACCATCAGCGCATTAAAGAAAACAGAAATGTTCAATTTTACTTTGGAAAACAGCGATGGGCTTGCTCGGGCAGGATGTATTAGCACTCCCCATGGGGAGATAAACACCCCAGTATTCATGCCTGTTGCTACGCAAGGCTCCGTCAAGGCTCTCGATAGGGTAGATTTGGAATGTTTGGGAACGCAAATAATTCTTGGCAACGCCTATCATTTGTACTTACGACCCGGGGTCAAAACCATAAAAGAACTCGGAGGCCTGCACTCCTTTATGAACTGGACCAGGCCTATCTTGACTGATAGTGGGGGATTTCAGGGTTTTAGCCTGCAACATCTAAGAAAAATAACCGACGATGGAATTACATTTAAATCTCATATTGACGGTTCCACCCACGAACTAACACCGGAATCTGTGGTTGATATACAAACCGATATTGGCTCTGACGTCATTATGCCACTAGATGTATGCCTTCCAACTGAAGCATCTAAAACTGATTTATCGGAGGCGATGGACTTGACTTCTAACTGGTTGGGTCGCTCAATCCGTTCGCTGGGTAGTAAATCTGACCAATCCCTGTTTGGTATTGTGCAAGGCGGACTACATTCCGACCTTAGACAGAAATCCGCCGATTTCCTTTCAAGCCTTGATCTGCCCGGATATGCAATTGGTGGATTGAGTGTCGGGGAGACAAAGGAAAAAATGTACCCAACAGTTGAAATTACTTCTGAATTGTTGCCGTCAGACAAACCGAGATATCTGATGGGGGTAGGATCTCCAGAGGACTTGGTGGAGTGTGTTGTACGGGGTATCGATATGTTTGACTGCGTACTCCCAACACGGGTTGCAAGAAAAGGTGCAATGTACACCAAATTTGGTAGGCGTAATGTAACGAGATCCGAATACAAAAGAAGTGACAGTTCTTTTGACACTAATTGTGATTGTTACGCTTGCACCAATTTTTCCGCAGGGTATATCCATCATTTGTTCAAGGCGAAGGAATACTTGGCTTACCGACTGGCATCGATACACAATCTGAGGTTTCTAATGCGAACTATGGCTGATTTGCGAAAGGCAATCCAGCAGGGACTAATAAAGGAGTACAGGGAAGCATTTTGGGAAAACTACCGGCCGTCAGACCAATCAGCGAGGGCTAATCAAGCACTTCGTCATATAAAGCGGTTCAAATAATATATTTGGACTATCTTCCCCCGGCTACTGCTGGGACAATGCTTATTTCATCTCCGGAACTCACACCACTCTCCATACCATCCATGAATCTAATATCTTCCCCATTGACGTAAATGTTTACAAAACTTCGTAATTCCCCGTTGTCATCACATAGCCGGCTTTTAATGCCAGGGAACTGAGAGTCCAGCGATGCAATTATTGCACCTACTGTATCCCCATCTGCATTTGCTTTATCTTCTCCGTTGGTTACTTTCCTCAAAGGCGTGGGGATTCTTACGCTGACACTCATCTATATTCTCCTTGATTTTTGAATCGTCTGGCTGAGACCACTTAGCCTTCTATGATGTCACCGGCTATGGGGTCGACCCTGACCCCTGTGGAAATTACCCATTCCAACCCTTCGTCTACCACATCACTTTCTCCTTCTAATTCCAACACAACCCACCCCATGTCGTCTCTTATATCTGCTCTTCTGATGTTGGTTACTATACCGAAATCAACACCAAGTTTATATATTACTGGTTCCTTAATAAGTTCTTGTGGGAAAGTAAATTTGACACGTTTTGTCACCATAATCTCATAACACCTTAATCTTTTCGACTAGACAGCTTCGTTTGAAAGGTGTCCAAATCAGGTTTGGTTTCAATTGGGGCCACAAAATCTCCCATAGTCTCTAAAGTTTTTAGACCATTTCCTGTAACGAAGGCCACAGTGACTTCGTCTTTTTTAATCTTACCCTGTTTAACTAGTCTTTTTAGGCTGGATATTACCACTCCCCCGGCTGTTTCGGTAAATATTCCTTCTGTTTCCGCAAGCAGACGTATACCATCGATTATTGAATTTTCGTAGGCAAAAATCCCGGTGCCCCCAGTATCGCGAAGAACTTCAAGAGAATATGGTCCTGCGGCAGGATTGCCAATGGCCAAAGATTTCGCAATAGTTTTAGGCCTAACGGGCTTGACTTGGTTATTGCCAGATTCAAATGCCTCAACAATAGGTGCACATCCTTCTGCTTGGGCAAGGTGCATTTTTGTCTTGGCTTTGTCAATTAATCCGGCCCCTTCGAATTCTTCAAGACCTTTCCAAATTTTCGTGTGTAGTTCTCCTGATGCCCCCGGGACTACACAGTGGTCAGGAGCTTTCCAACCTAATTGTTCAGCGACCTCATACCCCAGGGTTTTACTTCCTTCTGCATAGTATGGGCGCATGTTTATATTTACAAACGCCCACCTGTGGGCGTCTGCAAGTTCGCTGCAGAACCTGTTAGCCTGATCATATGTGCCTTCTACCGCTACCATGGTAGGACCATAAACAGCCGCACCTTGAATTTTTCCTTGTTCAAGATCCGCTGGATAAAATACGATCGTTTCCATCCCTGCCTTCGCTCCGTGAGCTGCAACTGACCCCATTAAATTACCAGTAGAAACACATGCTAGAACTTCAAACTCAAATTCAAGAGCCTTTGTCGTTGTGACAGACACGGGACGATCCTTGAAAGAGAAAGTGGGATTTACACTGTCGTTTTTTATGTAAAGGTGATCCAGGCCTAGCTGGCGACCCAGATTTTTCGCATGGATTAGAGGGGTAAATCCAGTGGAAATATCGACTGCAGAATCCTTTTCTACTGGCAAGAAATCATGGTATCTCCACATAGTATTTGGCCCAGATTCAATGCTTTTCCTCGAGACCGATTTAGCTACAGAATGATAGTCATAGGAAACTTCTAAAGGTCCAAAACAAAACTCACAGACATTTAACGGCTCTACGGGATATTCGCTTTTGCATTCTCTACATTGCAGGCATTTTACGTGCGGCAACCTTTTGCTCCTTGGTTTTCTAAATGCAGTTGCTTAAGACTGCATAACATGGGCCACCAATTGAAATCAGGATCAGGCAGGAAATACTAGCAATGTAGTGATTTCAGTGTCAAGGAAATTCCAAACGATTTTAAGTTTATTCATCTATAAATCGGCTATTGCATCCAATATTGGTTCTTTTGACTCTATGTCCCCAACGATGGCTATATTTAGTTTTGAGACATCCAAATATTGGAAAGCGGCTTTTTGTAATTTCGGTATGTCATTTCTATCTATATACTCTCTAATGACGCTTTCACACTCTATCTGTTTATTGAATAAATCCTGATGGGCATTCCATGCAGCGACGGCCTGTGAATCATCCATCCTTAACCGCATTCTTCCTTTTAAGATTTGTTTGGCACGAACGACCTCAGAACCCTCTAGCCCTGTTTTTAAGTTCTCCACCTCTGTAAGGATAGCTTTAATGGCATCAATGTATCTATTTTTATCAACTGCCAAAGTTATCCTTAAGTCCCCGACATCTTGCAAATGTGTGATTTCTGACTCTATATCGTAGACCAAACCGAGCCGTTCTCTTATTTCTTGAAATAGCCTGCTGCTCATCCCATCTCCTAAAATAACATTCAACAGGTCTAGTGCATATCTGTCGGGATGGGTTATGGATACTCCGGGATATCCGAGATGAATATGAATTTGTTCTATAGCTCTTTTTTCTAGATCCAATTTCACGGAATTTTGAACATTCTCAATGGGACTAATTTTTAGCTGGCTTCCGGGAAATGGGTGAGTTAAAAATAATTGGTCAATTGATTGAATTGACTTGTCATGATCTAGGTTACCAGCGATGCTGATTACCGTGTTAGTGGGGAGATAGAAATCATCAAGAAACGCTTTAATTGTTTCTTGATCGATATTTTCAACACTTTGTATAGATCCAGCGATGTCACGTCCCAATGCACTGTCAGGCCACATTAATTTATCCAGGTTTAAAGCCGTTTTGGAATCTGGATAGTCCTCAATTGTTTTTATCTCTTCAATTATTACCCTACGTTCAGAATTGATTTCCTCTTCATTCAATAGTGAGTTTTGCATCATATCTTGTAAAATTTCTATCCCGGTGCGGAAATGATTCTCGGGTACCTTGCACCAGTAGTTTGTGGATTCATATCCAGTGCTCGCATTTAGAAACCCACCAGTTGATTCAATGGGGGAGCTGACTAATAGCGGGGACGGCCTTTTACCAGTGCCTTTGAAGAGCATATGCTCCGCGAAATGTGCTACACCATATTGTCCCTTTTGTTCATTTCTAGAACCTGCCTGCACAGAAATTAGGATTGAAACGGACTCAGAATTGGGTAGTTGTTGGGATACAATTCTTAACCCAGATTCCAATATATCTTTTTGGTGCCTAGCCAATGAAATACCAATCCGTCACTTGATTTCAGACCGTATTTCCACCCCAGATATTTCTTCTTGGAGCTTGGCTATCGCCAGAGTGGACTCTTGGCCCCAACCTTTGTTTTGTGCGTCTATGTAGCATTGTTGGACTAAATTTGATATTTTCATGGGTACTCGTAATTTCCTGCCCATATCAGTGGCAAGTCCCACATCTTTGGCAGCCAGGTCTAGCTTGAAACCAGGTGTGAAATTGCCTTTAAAGAGGGTCTCGGGATAGGATCTCATATGGGCCGTATTCCCGGTGCTAGCGGATATGGCATCGTAAAGAGTCATAGGGTCGACCCCTGCTTTAACGCCCATGCTTAAGGCTTCGGATAACACAACTCCCAAGGTCATTCCTATTAAGTTGTTTGCTATCTTGCAAACAGCACCAGAACCTATGTCTCCGCAGTACATTACTTGTGATCCCATCGCATCTAATATGGATTTATATTTATTATATTTTTCTAAATCTCCGCCGACCATGATACATAGTGTTCCTTTTTCAGCTCCAACAGTACCGCCACTGACTGGAGCGTCAAGGATAGTGGCACCTTTTTGACCATAAAGAGTTGACACATGTTTAATGGTTTCTGGATCAGTAGTGCTGAGATCAAAGTGCGTGGTATTCACCGATGCTCCAGCTAGTATTCCACCCTCACCCAAAGTGACTTCTTCCACATCCTGTGGTCTAGGTAAAGAGGTAAATACAACTTCACTGGCCTGAGCTACCTGTGCAGGGTAATCAGCGAAAGTAGCGCCCATGGAAATAATCTCATTTGCGGCATTTTTGTTTATGTCATATACCACTAGTTCGTGCCCGGCCTTTATGATGTGCTTGACCATATGTTGACCCATTAATCCAACCCCTATAAATCCTACCTTCATTTGTAGCTCCTCCTATCTTTCATTACAAAATTATTTACGCAGTTTAAATTTCAATTTCATAGCACATTTTATCTGAGAATGGTTTCAATTCTTAAAACCTAACTAGAATATAATGCGTTTGTCAGAGGATGACAGATTAGAGGTATTCAGCAAGCACCTGCACAAGATGTTTGGATTTTCTTCCGGTACCTTGCTCTATTTGCTCACGACACGATACTCCTTCCGTAATAACTAAGGTGTCCTCATCCTCATTTCTTAGTTTTGGGAATAGTGTTTCTTCTCCGATTTCCATAGAGATTTCATAGTGATCCTTAAGATAGCCAAATGATCCTGCCATTCCACAGCAACCTGATTTTACTTCAGATGCATTCAGCCCCGGGATGTGTTCTAAAACCCGCATAGCTGCAGAGGTTCCGACTAGTGCTTTTTGGTGACAATGCCCGTGAAGTACAGCGGTTTGATTTTTTGGAGCATTCTGAAATATTACTTCCGACCCATTTTCAAGGGCATGCAAGAAAAATTCCTCTATTAGCATTGTGTTCTCAGCTATCGCATCTGTTTTTCCTGGATCGCCCACTAGGTCACCAAAGTCTCCTAAAAATCCAAGGACACAGCTTGGTTCGATTCCCACCAGTTTAGCCCCGTTTTCTATGTACGGGTAAATTTGATCAATGTTGAATGAGATATTTTGTTTGGCTGCGCCTATCATGCCGTTTGAAAGCATTGGTCTCCCACAGCATTTCACCTTCGGTAGGATGACTTGGTAGCCTAGTTTTTCAATTACGACCACCGCGGCTATTCCTAACTCTGGATGGTTGAAGTTAGTTGTGGTGTCTGGAAAGAGGAGAACTTGTCCGTTAACAGCCGCCGCCGCAGGTGATCCTCCTCGCGCTTTAAACCATTGGGTAAAAGTTTGAGAGGAAAATTTTGGGAGCGGTCTTCGGGAATCAATCCCTACGTATTGTTGAAGTAGTTGCTTCGAACCTGGAATTGTCATCATCCAATTTGATAATGGGGCAAAAAAGGAACCCAATTTGCTGAGTGAAGATACATTGCCGAAAAACCTATTTTTTAAGTTGTAACCATTTTCTTTATGATAGATGTTGAGGAATTCATATTTCAGTTTTGCCATATCAACGTTGGAGGGACATTCAGCTTTGCAGGCTTTGCATTCTAGGCATAGGTCCATCACTTCATACATACGTTCCTGGGTGATCGCCTCTGGGGGTAATGCTCCTGATATAGTGGCTCTCAGTGCGTTGGCCCGCCCTCTTGTCGAGTGTTCTTCATCTCTAGTAGCCATATAGGAGGGGCACATAGTGCCTCCGATAACTTTCCTGCATGCACCTTGGCCATTGCACATTTCAATTGCGCTGGCAAAACTTCCCCCCTCTGTCCTGTATGCAAACCCCGTATCGGGATTTAAGGTATGGTAACTAGTGCCGTATCGCAAATTATCAGTCATTGATGGGGAATCTACTATCTTGCCCGGATTCATGATGCCTTGTGGGTCAAAAGTGGATTTGACCTCTCTGAATGCCTCGTACAACTGATCACCAAACATCTTGCGATTAAATCCACTTCGAACTAAACCGTCACCATGCTCACCGCTTAAAGATCCCCCATACTCAAGCACTAGATCACTTATCTCTTCAGAAATAGCTACCATTCGGTCTATGCCCTCTTGGTTTTTTAGGTTTACTAAAGGCCTAATATGAAGACATCCAACGCTGGCATGGCCATAGTATCCGGCTTCTGTGCCGTTCTTTTTTACTATCTGATCAAATCTTTTAACAAATTCGGGCAGGACTTCCGGAGATACTGCAGTGTCTTCGACAAACGGAAGAGGTTTGGCGTCACCTGGCACATTCATCATTAACCCCAAACCGGCCTTTCTCACATCCCAAACTTTTTGTTGATCTATTGGATCGGTCATTCGCAAAAGTTTGTAGCCCCAACCACCTTTTTGCATTCCCGTTTCCAACTCATCAAATTTGGCCTGAAGTTCTAAGTCTGTGTCAGCTATCAATTCAATTACTAGGAGAGCTTCAGGTGATCCTTCTATAAAACTGGTCAGCCTGGAATATGCCAGATTGGATTGAGCTTGTTTGATTATCATGCTTCCAATTAATTCGACCGCAGCAGGTTCCATTTCTATTGCTGCCACCGTTGCCTCCATAGATTCATTCAAATCGTTACAATGGAGGACTCCCAATCCCTTTATTTTGGGAATCGAGACCACCTTCAACTTTGCCTCTGTGATGGTAAGAAGAGTACCTTCTGAACCAACTACAAACCTGGCCATATCGAAGTTACTTCCGCTAACAAACTCGTCTAAGTTATATCCGGACACCCTTCGTTGTATTTTCGGATATCGCGCCAAAATTTCATCCCTGTTTTTTTCTCCAATGGCGAAGAGGTTTCTGTAAATATCGCCTTCTAGTCCTGATATCCTCAACTTTTCTTCAAAGGTATCCCCGGTCAAATGTTCAAATTTCGCCTTGTCGCCATTTGACAGAACCACGTTAAGGTCGTACACGTTATCTACGGTTTTACCCCATAGGATTGAATGAGCTCCACATGAATTGTTACCTAGTGCTCCTCCAACATTTCCTCGACTACTTGTGCTGGGATCAGGTGCGAACATGACGCCGTGAGGCGATAGTTGGGCATTTAGTTCATCAAGAATTATTCCAGGTTGCGTTTTTACCCATCCTTCCTCAGTATTCACCTCTCCCATACTTTTCATATATCTTGAGAAATCTACTACTATTGATTCTCCTACAGTTTGCCCAGCTAGACTGGTACCACCGCCTCTAGGCAAAACCGTGACACCGTACTTGTGAGCTGTTTCAATGACTGCTATTACGTCTTCCTCATTTCGAGGCAAAACGATGCCCACTGGTTCGATCTGGTAGATGCTGGCATCGGTACTCCATAAAGCGCGCGACATTTTGTCGAAACGCACCTCTCCTGAAACATGTTTTTGTAACTCTGCAATAAGTTCTTGCGTGTCAGAAGTTTTGGAAGTAATTACCATGTGAAGGGACCTGCATTAATATATGGGTTTGTGACTCCGGTCTCAAAACTGACCAGCGATTTAGTTTATAACAAGTATCGCTAGTTTATATCAAGTATTTTGAGGTTCGTTTGACCTTTCGGAGTGACTGCCACAGCCTTTTGACCGGACCTTTTTCCTATCAATGCCTTTCCTAATGGCGAAGCATCGGATATTTTGCCTTCAAGAGGATTAGCTTCTGAAGGGCTAACGAGAGTGTATTTGCTCTTCTTTTTTTTGTCTACATCTTCAATTACAATGGTGGTTCCAACCCGCACTGTTTTTGCACCTTTGCCTGAAGAATCAACAATTATTGCGGATCTAAGCATGCCTTCGATTTCCTTGATTCGGGCTTCCTCTCTTCCCTGTTGCTCACGAGCCGCTTCAAGAGGTGCATTTTCCCTAACATCTCCATCTTCGGCGGCAGTTTGAATGGATTCACTGATTGATACCCTATTTGATTCAAGCAACTCTCTCTCAGATGTCAGTTGGTCGTGTCCTTCCTGAGTCATTTCTTGACCACCTTTTTGTGACAAAGACCTTCCTCTTCCAGTTCTAGAGTTGCCTTTCGACTTTCTGACCCGGAAATGAGTGGCTAGATTCATGTCCGTTATTTCCTGTTTGTGGATAAAAGCTAGAAACTTGCGAACAGCCTGCAGACCTTCTACTGCCTCTTCAGACATCGTGTTTTTCGCAACTTGTTCCGCATAGCCACCTATCTGAGATGGTGTTATAGACGCAAGGAGGCGCTCTCCTTGGAAATGTTTAACGAAGCGATTTATCTCTCTTATGGCTGCCTGAGACTTATCTTTCTCTTTAAGGGTTCCGGTGTATTCACCGACTGCCTCAAGCAGGTTCATTTCATTGTTCGAGGCCAAGGAAATCTCCCTTTTTTAAGACGCTAATCTAAAAATTACCTTATGTTAACGGACTTCTCATTCTATCAGAGGTTGGTGGCTATTAACAAAATCAGTGAAATTATCTTGGTTCCTATGCTTCCTTATACCTATTTGTCCAGATAGATTTGGATATTAGTATTCCATGGTGTTAAATTACCTCTTGGATTCTAAGGGCCTAGGAGTAATACACGATTCATGAACACCACAGAATTTTTAAATATTACCTCTCTGATTGTTCCAGACAGGACCGCTATAGTTTTTGATGGGAAAAGGTTTTCTTTTCAAGAATTGGAAGAAAGGGTGAAGAAGTTGGCAAATGCCCTTGCAGGTATGGGAGTCAAAGCGGGGGATAGAATAGCCAGTATGCAGGTCAACTGTAACGAAAATATAGAGACCTACTTTGCAGCAGCTAAGTTAGATGCTGTGTACGTTCCACTTAATTTTCGTTCCCGCCCAGAAGAAATTGAGTATATGATAAACGATTCCAAGCCGAAGATTCTTATCACCGGTGAACGTTACGTTTCCATGGTGGATGACATCAAAGAAAACTTGACCAGCGTCGATGGGTTTGTAGTGATGGATGATGCATCCGCGGAAGGGTGGGAATCATATGAACAATTGCTGTCTACGTCATCTGGCGAAGACATGTATCCGATGGGGGACGAAGACGATTTGACCATGGTCATGTTTACAGCAGGAACCACAGGTTCTCCCAAAGGGGTCATGCTGAGTCATGACAGCTTCGCATCATATTTATTGGCAAATGTTTCGCCCCCTGACCTTGAATCGGAAGAGAAAAACATTCTGACAGTACCGCTTTATCATATTGCTGGCGTACAGGCTGTTATGGCTGCAATATATGGAGGCCGCACCTTAATCATTCAACGTCAATTTGAACCAGTTGAATGGATGACCTTGGTACAAGAAGAAAAAGCTAATCGAGCCATGATGGTCCCGACGATGCTTAAAATGTTGATGGATCATCAGGAATTTGAGAAATTCGATCTTTCAACCTTAGAGGTGATCACTTACGGGGCTGCCCCAATGCCGGTTGAAGTGATAAAAAGGGCCATATCAAAATTTCCAGGAACCTTTTTCATAAATGCTTTCGGCCAAACTGAGACAGCGGCAACCATAACTATGCTGCCGCCGGAAGACCACATTTTGGAAGGTTCAGAAGAAGAAATTGAAAAAAAATTGAATAGATTAACATCGATAGGAAAACCTCTGAGTGATGTGGAAGTGAGAATTGTAAATGAAAATGGGGGCGAGGTGGATGTAGGTGAAACTGGGGAGATAGTCGCTCAGGGTCCTAGGCTAATGAAGGGGTATTGGAACCAACAGGAGGCAACAACTGAGGCTTTAAGGGGTGGCTGGCTGTACACTGGTGACTTGGGATATTTCGATGAGGATGGATATATATTTCTCTCGGGCAGAGCTAAAGATTTCATAAAGAGAGCTGGCGAGATGGTTTCGCCTGAAGAAGTGGAGCAAGTGTTACATTCGCACCCCTCCATCGATGAGGCGGCTATTATTGGTGTGCCTGATGTAGATTGGGGAGAACGCGTTAGGGCAATAGTTGTAGCAAAGGTAGGTGCCACTATAGACAAAGAAGAGGTGATGGCCTACTGCAAAGACAGAATGGCTAGTTTCAAGAAGCCGGAATCGGTTGTAGTGGTAGAAGAGTTGCCCCGAAACCCTTTAGGTAAAGTTCTAAAAAGAGTTTTAAGAGAAGAATTCAGTTATCCGCTGGAAGACTAGCGGGAAGTGAGGTTAAATTAACGTGAAAATCACAAACATAGAAACCTTCATTGTTGATGCAGGTTGGAGGCCTTGGGGTTTTGTTAAGGTTGAAACTGATGAGGGTATTACTGGTTGGGGAGAGTGTAGCGACGGCAGGTCCCCTCGAGGTGTGCAGGGGACTATTGAGGATTTGAAACCATTACTTATTGGTACAGATCCTAGGGAATTTGAAAATCGGTTTTGGGATATGTACAGAGGTACACGTCAAAGTCCAGGGGGAATTGCTGCAAAGGCACTTGCCGGATTGGATTGTGCTTTTATTGATATAAAGGCAAAAAGTTTAGGAATTTCGGTGCCTGAACTGTTTGGGGGACCGACTCGTGATAGAGTTCGTGTTTATTGGTCTCATTGTGGTACATCCAGAACAAGAAATCATGAATTAATTGGTGTTCCGCCGCTAAAGACATGGGATGATATAACAGCTCTGGGAAAGGAAGTAGTCGACCGAGGATTTACTGCTCTAAAAACCAATATTATTGCGCCAGGTGACCCGGCTCAGCATTTTGGTGCTGGATTTGGTGGAGGGAGAGGATCAACTGACCAGGTGGTTACCAAAGGGGTTTTAAGGCACATTGAGAAGCTAATTGGTACATTCAGAGACGCTGTTGGGCCTGATGTAGATATTAATTTGGATCTCAACTTTCACTTTAAAACCGAGGCTTGCCTTCGGATTGCCCAAGTCTTGGAGCAATTCGATATGCTGTGGCTCGAAATAGATATGTATCAACCTGAAAGTATAAGGCAAATAAAAGACTCCACAACCACCAGAATTTGTACTGGGGAAAATTTATTTTATATGCGGGAATATCTTCCTTATTTTCAGCAGCATGCTGCTGATATGTTCATGATTGATGTGCCTTGGAATGGATTCAGTCAGTCCAAGAAAGTGGGTGATTTAGCTGAAGTATTTCAGCACAATGTTGCTCCCCATAACTACTATAGCCATTTGTCCACTTTTGTCAGTGCTTCACTATGCGCTTCGCTTCCAAACATAAGAATAATGGAAATTGATATTGACGATGTCCCCTGGAAAGACGATTTGGTAACCAACAATCCTGAAATTATAGACGGGTATATGACAATACCATCCGGACCAGGTTGGGGTACCGACATTAACGAGGAGGTTGCAAAGGCTCATCCGTGGGAAGGCCACAGAGGTAGCTATGGTTCTGTTGCCCCATCACCTTCAGAATGGACGTTCGGACTCCCTAGTTTTTAAAAGAGGAACGGTCTGATTTCTAAATCCTTTCAGGTATAGGAGAGGAATTTCTGAATTTCCGAATCACGTCGGCAACAGCCTCGGGGCGTTCCATGTACATATTGTGGCCAGTGTCTGAAATAATTACCGTCTGCAGGTTTGGTAGGGCATTTCCGAATTCAAAAACTTTTCTAAATTCGTACATACGATTCCCACCTACAACGAAGAGTATTGGTATGGATATCGCTCTAAGTGTGGGTTCTAAATCTAAGTAGTCATTTTCTCTTTCATTCCACGCTAAGGTAGCGGGGGACCATTTCATATCGACCCTGCCGTCTTTATCCAAAAAAGTTTCATGCTTAACAACATCGTCTATAACTGCTGGGTGCCATTTGCTGGTAACCTCGTGTTTGCCCAGAAGATCCTTGAGTTGATCATGATCCTTCCAAGTAACCCTTGGCCTGTTGCCTCGATCAGATACCATCCTTTGAAATTTTTCGTCTACGACCATCATCGGTTCCATAAGTACCAAATTTTTGAACCTACTGGGATTATCAGCAACGTGCATTGCAAGAGCTACTGCTCCTGTTGAATGGGCTACAGCGTGAATTTCATTAAGATTCGTTTTAGTGACAAAATTTTCAATGTCATCTGATCTATCGGTAAACCTGTACCCGCTTTCTATCCAGCTACTATCACCGTGTCCTAAAAGATCCATAGCTAACACGTGGCTGTCCTTGGACAAATTTTTGGAGACTGCGTCGAAACTTCTGCTTGTTCTCATGTCGCCATGAATCAAAACAGTTGTCGGCCCTTCACCTTGCCAATCAATGTAGTGGGTGGAATTGGTTTTGTTATCTATGAATCGGCTTTTAGGGCCAGCTGAGTTAGGTTTCATGTTTTGCAACAAAAAAGACTAGTGCTAACAAAGTAGGACTAGTCATATTATTTCAGTATTTTAAGTTTTATCCGCCAGAAATTGCCGGTAAGAAATGAATTTCACTGTCGGTTGCAACTTTCTGGATCATTCCTAATGGGGTTATTTCTCCGTCTACTGCTACTGATATATTTGGCTTTATTTTTCCGCCTTCTACCAGTCTTTCTTTGAAACCCGTGTATTGCGAGTCTAGGTTGTCTATGACTTGCCTAAGATTCGTGCCCTCAATCACTAACTTTCGCTCTCCATTGCATAGCTTTTGCATGAGAGAAGGCACGAAAACTATAGGCATGACCTATTTCCCAGAATCCAGCACGGATCCGGGGGTAAGGGGGAGTTGGGTCATGATATTCCCGGTGGCGTCAAATACTGCGTTTGCAATGGCTGGTGTTGGAGGCACTATATTGGCTTCTCCGACACCCCTTACCCCGAACGGATGCCCAGGGTTCGCCACTTCCACAATGACGGTATCAATCATTGGCAAATCCAGTGAAGTAGGCATTCGGTAATCCAGCAAACTCGAGTTTGCCATATTACCTTGGTCGTTCATGAAATATTCCTCATTGAGAGCCCATCCGATTCCCTGGACGCTACCACCTTGCATTTGCCCTTCCACATAGCTGGGATGAATTGCCTTACCTACGTCTTGTACACATGTAAATCTGTCAACCGTAACTTTACCGGTCTCGTCATCTACAGATACATCGACTATGTTTCCCGCGAATGAGCCACCAACTCCTGATGGATTTACGGACGCTCTTCCAGTTATCCCACCACCGGTGCCACTCATTTGAGATGCTAGATCCTTGAAAGTCATTTTTAGCTCAGAGTCTGTCTTTGAACTAATTACACCGTCTTCCATTTGTAGAGAATCTGGGTCTACATCCCAGATCGATCCTGCTCTCTCAATGGATTGTCTTTTCACGTCTTGGGCTGCTTCATATGCCGCCCAGCCTGTTGCAAAGGTGGTTCTACTTCCGCCAGTTACAGCCGTAAATCCTATGGTGTCAGTATCAACAACTGATGGGCTAACATCTTCCACTGGAATTCCTAGTACTTCGGCTGCATGCATGGCAATAGACGTTCTAGATCCCCCTATGTCAGTGGAACCCTCCGTTAGATTTATCGAACCGTCAGAATTCACCGCTATATTGCAGGCGGAGTCGAAACCAATATTGAACCAAAAACCGATGGCAACTCCTCTACCATGCCCTGCTGCCTTGGCGGCTTGATAGTGCGGGTGGTTCTTCATGGCTTCCAAGACCTCCTTGGCGCCTATTCTTCTAAAGGTAGGGCCATCGACTCTTTGGGTTCCCTCAGCTGCCACATTTTTGAGCCTTAAGTCAATAGGGTCCATATTTAGTTTGTTGGCAAGCTCGTTCATGGCTTGTTCCATTCCAAAAGCAGCATTTGGCGCGCCGGGTGCCCTATAAGGCGCTGTTTTTGGTTTATTGACAACCACGTCGTACCCATCGATTAGACCATTTTCAATATCGTAAGCTGCGAAGACACATTGGGCTGCTGCTCCGACCGGTGAGCCGGGATAACCGCCAGCCTCCATTGCCATCCATGCATGGGCTGCCGTGATAGTGCCATCTGATTTTGCCCCAAGTTTGATCTTTATGTTCGATCCTGGAGTGGGGCCTGAGCCCTCAAAGGTTTCTTTGCGGCTCATGACTATTTTCACAGGAGCGCCCGTTTTCTTGGATAAGATTGCAGCAACGGGTTCAACATAGATTGGTATCTTACCGCCGAATCCACCACCAATTTCAGTAGGCGTTACGCGGATTTTCGACACGGGCATATCTAGCAGGTCCGCTAGGCTGTCTCTGACTACAAAGGAGCCTTGTGTACTGCACCATACGTGAAGTCGGCCGTCTGTGTTCCATAGTGCGGTTCCATTGTGAGGTTCGATATAGCCTTGGTGCACCATTGCTGTGTCGTATTCTCTCTCTATGATGACATCCGCTTCTGCAAACCCCTTTGTTATATCACCTTTCTCATGCTGAAAATGATCAGCAGTGTTACTAACAACGCCGGAATCCTCTCCCAGTTCTTGGGTTGTCAAACCTTCATGCAATATAGGTGCGCCCTTTGCCATAGCTTCTTGAGTGGTTAGAACGGGTTCCAGAACTTCGTATTTCACCTCTATGAGTGCAAGGGCTTCTTCCGCAACATGAGGACTTGCCGCAGCAACTCCAGCAATGGCATGGCCGGCATAAAGAGCCTTATCACTTGCCAGTATGTTATCTCTGACCCACTTCTTATCATCCGTTTGAGGGAAGTCTGCTGCAGTAGCAACAGCTTTCACGCCTTCAAGTGCCTCCGCTTTGCTTGTGTCTATGGACACAATCTTAGCGTGAGCGTGAGGACTTCTAAGAATTTTGCCGTGCAGAAGTCCAGAGGTATCAAAATCGGCGCCATAGATTGCCCTTCCGGTAACTTTGTCTGCACCATCGTGTCTGACCGGTCTAGTCCCGATTACTTTGTAATCTACGGTGGACAGGACCATATTTCTTTCGTAGTCAGCAGTTGTCATGTTCTTTAAGCCTCCTGCATTCTTTTAGCGGCATCTTGCACAGCTCTTATTATTTTGTCATATCCGGTACATCTACATAAATTGTTGGCTAGCCAGAAGCGAATCTCATATTCAGTGGGATCTGGGTTTTGCTCCAGCAATGCCTTGGAAGCCACAATGAAACCTGGAGTGCATATTCCGCACTGCAAGGCGGCATTTTCCAGGAATGCTAGTTGCAAAGGATGGAGATTGCTTCCATCTGCAACTCCCTCAATCGTCTCTATGTTCGCTCCTTCGGCCTCAACACCAAGTACCAGGCACGAAGTTACTACCCTGCCATCCATGTTGATAGTGCAGGCACCACAGTTACCATCATTGCAACCTTCTTTTGTTCCTGTCAGACCTATAACGTCCCTAAGGCATTCAAGTAAACTTTGGCGAGGTTCACACAGGAAATCAACTTTTTCTCCATTTATCGTAGTTTGTACATGAGTCTTTCCTGGCATTATTTGCCTCCTTGTGCGCGGTCTACTGCCGTATTAAGAGCACGACGGGTCAGAACTTCGCATAAATGTTTTCTGTATTCCACCGTTCCTCTCATATCAGAAAT
>DJMH01000024.1:4421-24942 GCA_002435305.1 Dehalococcoidia bacterium UBA6495 | reverse complement strand
GCACTAATTGCATCAGGTACCGAAATTGGAGTAGGGGCAACCGATGCCAAACTAACCCTGGCCGCAGTGAATTTGCCCGAAGAAATATTTACCGATACACCGGCACCTACGACAGCTATATCCATTTCATTTCGAGGGATAAATCTGATGTAGTTGGCACCGAATCCTTCACCGGGGTTAGGAAGTTTAATTGAAACCAATATTTCATCTTTTTCAATACATGTTTGTCGTGGTCCGGTGCAGATGTCCTCCACCGCAACTTCCCGTGTACCGTTTGGGCCTGCTAAAATAGCTACCCCATTATGTGCCACAAGGTTGGGGATTGAGTCCCCGCTCGGGGCTGCGTTACACAGGTTGCCTCCTAGAGAGGCCCTACCTTGTATTTGAGTACCACCAATCAATGAGGCGGAATCAATTAATGCAGGATAGTGGTTTATAACATTGTTATCGTTATAAATTTTGTAACAGGGAACCGCTGCACCGATGGTCAGCCCTTTCTCTGCGCTATAGCTAAGCTCATTTAGTTCTGGTATATCTTTAACATTTACAACAATATCTGCGTCCACTCTTGGGTCTTTAACCCTCAATTGAACAATCAAATCTGTACCACCCGCCATTGGACGAGCTTTTCCGCCTGACTGGGAGAGGATCTTTATAGCCTCATCCACCGTTTTGGCATTTTCATAATCAATCCACTTCAAGAGATTTCCTCCTTTGCCGGGGCACCTTTTTATCCAGCACCCTTTGTTAGCTTTACCCTTTGTTAGATTTATTTTCGGCTGCTTTACAGTTCATTTATGGCATTACTTTGCCCATTTAAAATGGAGCCGAATTTCGGCTCAAGTCTACCATATGGATTTCAGGCTAACAATCTTCAGCGGACCCCTATCTGTAGACAGAGTATATTTATCATTTATTCCTCACTTTTTATGGGTATGACAATTTATATTCGAGGGCGTAACTACCGAAGCATTAAAGGTCTGTAAACAATAGGGGAATAAGATTTCTCCCTTCCATCACAGATGTATTTATAGCAGTATGTTTTTGAGATATCTTCCTGTATAAGAACCTTCGTGTCGGGTGGCATTTTCAGGAGTTCCTTCATACACTAAATTCCCCCCTTTATCTCCCGCTCCAGGACCAAGATCTATTATCCAATCGGCACTTTTTATTAGATCAAGATGGTGCTCAATTAAAACAACTGAATTTCCTGCGTCGACAAGTCGGTGTAGCACTCTCAATAATTGAGAACAATCTTCAAAAGAAAGTCCCGTTGTCGGCTCATCCAGAATGTACAAGGTCTGTCCAGTAGCTCTTTTTGAAAGCTCTGTTGCTAACTTGACTCTTTGAGCCTCACCGCCACTCAAATGTGTGGCCGGTTGCCCCAATTTGATGTAGCCTAGCCCCACATCCTGTAAGGTCTGTAATTTTGTTTTTATTCTTGGTATGTTAGAAAAAATGCTTAGTGCTTCGGTCACCGTTGATTGCAAGACATTCGAGATGCTTAAGCCTCTGTATTCTATCTCTAATGCTTCCCTGTTATACCTGCTTGCTCGGCATTCTTCACAAGGAACAGAAACGTCAGGTAGGAATTGCATCTCTATGTTGATATGGCCGTCACCGGAGCAGGCTTCACATCTTCCTCCTTTGACGTTAAATGAGAATCTACCAGGTTTGTAGCCTCTACTTCTTGCTTCAGGTACTTGTGCAAAGAGCTCTCGTATAGGGGTAAACGTGCCTGTGTATGTGGCAGGATTACTCCTCGGAGTTCTCCCGATCGGTGATTGGTCAATATTGACGACTTTGTCTATGTTCTCAATACCTTTAATACTTTTGAATTTACCTGGCCGATCTTTAGCTCGGTAGAAGTGTTGTGACAGGCGTTTGTAGAGTATTTCGTTTATTAAGGTGCTTTTACCCGACCCTGAAACACCGGTGATACATACCAATATGCCGAGGGGAATCGTTACATCTATCGAATTCAAATTGTTTTGTGCAGCACCTTCAATTTCTAGATATTTTCCATTGCATAATCTTCTGGTCTGAGGTGTGTCGATTACTTTTCTACCAGATAAATATTGTCCAGTGAGCGAATTTTTGGAGCTCATAATCTTGCTAACAGTTCCTGATGCGACCACCTCACCGCCATGTTCCCCCGCGCCTGGCCCCAGATCCACTATATGGTCAGCCGCTCGCATAATTGCCTCATCATGTTCCACAATTAAAACAGTGTTACCAACATCCCTGAGCCCTTTTAGTGTGTTTATGAGCCTATAATCATCTGCGGGATGCAGACCAATAGATGGCTCATCGCATACATAAAGCACTCCCATTAGACCAGATCCTATCTGGGTTGCGAGTCGTATCCTCTGGGCTTCCCCACCACTTAAAGTGGAAGAAGTGCGTGAAAGTGTTAGGTAGTCGAGGCCTACATTGAGCAGAAACCGCAACCTGCCAGATAATTCCTTTAAAATTTGTGACGCTATTGATTTATCTCTCATGGAAAGAGTTTTTGGGTTTTCAAGTAAGGCAACCCAATCAGCCGCTTCTGAGATGGATTTGTCAGATACACTCATGATTGTTTCATTGCCGATCGTCACCGCCAAGGACTCCGGTTTCAAACGTTGCCCTGAACATCCCTGGCAAGGTAGGGATGTCATGTACCTCTCTATGTCTTTACGCACATTTTCCGATTCTGTCTCTGTGTATCTCCGTTCTAAATTTCCTATAACTCCTTCAAAGCGCCGGTTCCATCGGAATGTCCTGCCTCTTCTGCTTCGATAAGACATCTTAATTTTGGTCTTGGTACCATTTAGAATCATATCCATTGTTTCTGGTTCAAGTTCCTGAACCGGAACATCGATTCGAAAACTATCTATTTCTGACAAAGAATTCAACTGGCTCATGTGCCAAGAAGACAACGACCCTCCTCTTGACCAACCTTCTATGGCACCGTCCTCTATAGTTTTTGTTTTGTCAGGGATTACTAGATCAGGATCAACAACCATTTTGAACCCTAGGCCTGTACATGTAGAACAAGCCCCATGTGGATTGTTAAAGCTAAAAGTCCTAGGTTCAATCTCCCCAAGACTTACGTTGCAATAAACACAAGAAAATTCTTCCGAAAATATCATTTCCTCTTTTCCGGAAATAGCCACAAGCACAATTCCTTCGGCTTGTTTCAGCGCTGCCTCGGTGGAATCACTTATTCTTACCATGTCCATCTTTTCAGTGATCACAAGTCGGTCTACAACGATGTCGATGCTGTGCCATTTTTGTTTGTCTAGCTCAAAATCGTCACTGAGGTCCCTAATTTCACCGTTAACACGTACTCGTACAAATCCTGACTTTCTTGCCGATTCAAATACTTCCTTGTGTTCCCCTTTCCTTCTTCTCACAACTGGAGATAATATTTGTATCCGGCTAGAGACAGGTAATCCAGCGATGGAATCAACTATTTGTTGAATCGTTTGTCTTTGTACGGCTCTTCCACATTTGTAGCAGTGAGGTTTACCTACTCTCGCAAATAATAACCGGAGGTAATCAAATATTTCGGTTACTGTTCCGACTGTAGAACGGGGATTATGTGATGTACCCTTTTGGTCTATTGATATCGCCGGGGAAAGTCCCTCAATATAATCAACGTCTGGCTTGTCCATTCGGCCGAGAAATTGACGGGCATAGGCGGATAATGACTCCACATATCTGCGTTGGCCTTCTGCGTAAATGGTGTCAAACGCTAAGGAGCTTTTTCCCGATCCAGATACCCCTGTAATAACAACAAGTTTATTTCTGGGGATAGTTACATCCACATTTTTTAAATTGTGTTCTCTAGCGCCTTTCACCACTATATTTTTTATGGGACCGGATTTAGGTGGCATCGCACGTTCTTAAATTGGTTGTCTTAAAAGGGTTATTGTCTGATTCTAACATTTCACTACTTGATGTTGAGATTGAAATTTTATTAATCTGTCAGTGTTCATTGACCTGGAATACTTACCGTCAATACAATCGGAATATTGATTTCCAAATAAATTATTTAATCTTTAGATTCGTAGCATTTATAAAAAGGAGCATTAAGGATATGAGTAGTGGCTACAACAAACCAATTCCGGTGCCAACACCCGAATCGGACGTTTTTTGGGAAAAGGCAAAGCAACATGAGCTTTGGATACAGAAATGTTTGAACTGCAACAAGCCGTTTTTTTACCCCAGAATGAATTGCCCTAATTGCTTATCGGACAATCTTGAGTGGTTCAAAACAGGAGGCATGGGAACCCTTTACTCTTACATGATAAATCATCGACCGGTCCCGGGGTTTGAGGAAGATGCCCCTTATGCGATAGCAATTGTTCAGCTTGATGAGGGGCCAAGGATGATGACCAATATAGTAGGAATAGAAAACACCCCAGAAAATCTTATTCTAGATATGAAGTTAAAAGTTGTGTTTGATGATGTTAGTGATGAAATTGCAATTCCTAAGTGGGAGCCAGCTTAAGTATAGTCAGCATCATTTGAACTGAAAAACAGGAAGGTAAAAATGGATTCATTAAGATACAAAGCCGCGATAGTTGGGGCTTCAGAGACGACAGAGTTAGGTTCCATACCGGATAAAACAGCGTTTCAACTTCATGTTGATGCTTCAGTCAATGCTATTAACGATTGCGGGATAGACAAAAATGAGATAGACGGAATTGCCACAACAATGAGTCCTGCTGCTTTAGCTCATTATCTGGGCATAATACCTACATGGATAGATAACACCCAAGTCGGAGGCACTTCATTTTTAGTGCATGTCCGCCATGCAGCTGCTGCTATCGCAAGCGGTTTATGTGAAACGGTATTAGTGGCCATGGCTGAGAGTGGGCGAAATAGAGTTGGGGAACAGACAGGACGTATAGGAGACGTTGCTTCCATGTCTGGAGGCAGAAGAGATAGCTCGTTTCCAGGCCAGTTTGAATCAATATATGGCGTAGCAGGCCCTACCACACAATTTGGCATGGGTGTGCTTCGTTACATGAAAGAAACAGGTCTAACACACGAACAACTAGCGTCGGTTCCTGTTGCACAGCGCAAATGGGCCAACAAAGTTCCGCGGGCCATGTATCGGGACATTATCACAATCGAGGACGTATTTAATAGCAGGATGATTTGCTATCCATTTCATCTGCTCGAATGTTGTTTAGTCACTGATGGAGGCGGAGCATTAATAATTACTAGTGCCGAAAGGGCTAAGGATTTTCGTACCAAACCGGTATATATAATGGGCACTGGGGAATCTGTTGAAAGTCCTGTTGTAAGTCAAATGTACGATATGACTACTTCGGCCGCTTTTAAAACTTCGAGCAAAAAAGCCTTTGAGGAAGCAGGCGTTACACAAGATGATGTAGATCATTTAATGGTGTACGACGCCTTTGCCCATTTGCCTATATATGGTCTTGAAGATTTAGGTTTTGTAAAAAGAGGAGAGGCGGGATCTTTTATTGAGGAAGGTAATACCTCTCCGGGGGGCAAACTACCTATGAATACGAATGGAGGAGGACTTTCTTACACTCATTCCGGAATGTATGGAATGTATGCCATACAGGAATCTGTAAGGCAGGTGCGAGGAGAGGCAGCTCACCAAGTCGATGGGGTAAAAACCTCATTTTGTCAGGGAGTCGGTGGAATGTTTATGGCAGCCGGGAGTCTTGTATTTACAAATGAAGGACCTCATAGATAAGGGAGCCATATAGTTCACATGACTGAAATTTTATGCTACGAAGATAGCTATATGCGGGAATTTGAGGCCACGGTAACAGACGTAATAGAATCAGGAATCGTTTTAGATAGGACGAGTTTTTATCCGGGGGGGGGTGGACAGCCTTGCGACACCGGAGTAATTGAATGGGACGGTGAATCTTCTCAGATTACCCAAGTATCGAGAATTGAGGGTAAGCTGGTTCATAAAGTCGACGGACCGATCCCCGATCTCGGAAACTCTATCAAAGGTAGGCTCGATTGGATAAAACGATATCAACTAATGAGAACACATACAGCTTTGCATATTCTATGCGGAGTTGTGTGGAGAGATTTTGGAGCCCAGGTAACTGGAGGCAACATGACTCCACTTCATGCGCGTATGGATTTTGAACTTAAAGAAATGTCGTCAAGATTTGCCTCTGATATCGAAATACTTATTAATAAAGAGGTTGCTGCAGAAAGAAACATAGAAGTATCTAATCTCCCCAGGGAAGAAGCTTTCAAAATTCCAGATCTAATTAGAATGAAAATAAATAAACTGCCTCCTGCTATTTCAGAAGTCCGAATAGTGGATATTTCTGGGCTAGATCTGCAAGCAGATGGTGGAACTCATGTTCGTAATACGAGGGAGGTAGGGAAGATAAGAGTAGTGGGTCATGAAAGTAAAGGACGAGTTAACAAAAGATTACGTATCGTTGTAGAAGGCTGAAGCAAGTTGAACAGTGTGGCTTAAAAAGCTAGTATCTCTGGGCAGGAATATATTCCCTTCCGTTGATGTCTATAGCATTTAATTTATATCAGGAGAAGAATAATGGCATTTGATTTTCAAAATATATTGGCAGCTAATATTCTGGAGACCACTCGAGTTACACCGGCAAAAAAAGGGAAATACGATTTTGCTGTTGCATATCCAGATCCTGTGTCTTTGCCTCACGCTGAAATTTTAGAATGCCTTACAGAAGCTTTGGCCGAATCTGGTTCAGAATTGGCCGTTTATCCTCACCCGCAAGGGAATACCCCACTCAGGCAATACGTCGCTGAAAAAATTGGGCGAGATAGGGACATACAAATAACAGAAAATGACGTCATTTTAGGGAATGGGTCCGGTCAACCTATAGACATGATTTGTGACGTACTTTTGAATCCTGGAGACGTCGTTATAACAGATAGTTTTGTATATGGCGGGACTTTGAACACCTTGAGGAGACATTTCACAGATATAAGAGGGGTTCCCTCTGATGAAAGTGGTATGGACCCTGAGGCATTGGATAAAGAAATTGAGAAGGCCATCAAGGCGGACCATAAACCGAAGTTCGTTTATTTAATTCCTTCTTTTCAAAACCCACAAGGATGGACTATACCGGAGAGTAGGCGAAAAGAACTACTGGCTGTAACTGAAAAATATGGGGTGCCGATATTAGAGGATGATTGCTATGCGGATAATAGATACGACGGTGACCTTCCCACATCTATTTTTAACCTTGATGATACAAATAGTGTGATGTATGTCGGGTCTTTCTCAAAAATCATTGCTCCTGGTATGAGCCTGGGATACATGACTGCCCCACAATTAATTTTGGATCGAGCAATGGGTGTTAAAAGTGGCCGTGTGAGTGAGTTCACAGCGATGGCTGTTGAGAAATACGCAAGGAAATATCTGGATGCCCATATAGAGGAAATTAATAATATTCAGAGGACAAAAAGAGATGCCATGCTTTCTGCTTTGGGCGAAAACTTTGGTACCGGCGCAAAGTGGAGTGACCCCGATGGAGGACTCTACATCTGGGTAAAACTGAAAGAGGGTTCTGATATGGTTGCCCTGAACAAGAGATCGGTTGAGGAGATAGACGTAGGATTTCACCCTGGTATCAACTATTCACCGGATGGAACTTCAGGTAAGGATCACATACGGCTATGTTACGGTTACAATCAACCTGACGAAATAACTGAAGGTATTAGCCGACTCGCAAATTTTTTGTCTAAGGAAGGAGCGCTAGACTCTTAACAGACTGATGGTCCCCAATAGGCTAGTTTCTGCTAAATTTGAACAGCAGATCTATGTTAAGAGTGCTGAATATGTTTTTCGACTCAGTTTGTAGGTGAAATAGGGCTATCTCAATCCTCTTTTTTATGGATGCTTCCTCAAGTATCGTCTGGCGGACTTTGTTGGAGCCCTGAATTAGTTGTGCTAGAAAAAAAGATAGTTGGTCGGGATCTGTCGGTAGGGGCGTCTGCGCTTTTTTAACCCATCCCCCATTCATGGATACGATTGCCTTAAGATGCCTGAAAGCAGCAGTTTGTGCTTCTTTCAATGATTGCTCTTCTATGTCTTCCGCAGGAGGCGGATTATGTATTTCTACCAATCCTTCTAAGTATGCTTTGTCTTGGATTAGTTCAATTATATTGAACCGGGTTTCTCCCACCGCAGTTAAATAGAGACGGTTCTGGGGAAGTTTTCTTATTTTGGTGATTCTGGCTAAAGTTCCGACCTTGTGAGGAACCGCGTTACCTCCGACTTCCTGACCTTCCTTGATAAGTACAATGCCGAATTTAGAGTCAGTATCTAAACAGTCTTGAACCATGGAATGGTACCTATCTTCGAAAATTTGGAGTGGAATAGTGCCACCCGGGAAAAGGACTGTACTAAGGGGAAATAGAGGTATCTTCTGTGCTTCCCTGTTCACCATTAAATCCTCACGCTTATTAATCTGGAAACGTTGTTACTCGAATGTATTATAGTTGTATTATTCCTAAGCCGGTAAGTTTGATCTTAATATCAGTGGTTGATAGTCTTATCATGGGTGGATTTATGAGAAACTTTAGATCTTTTTTCAATAGAACCTGGAGGACAGATGCACGAAGTATTTAGTGATGCGATAGAAAGATTAGGTAGCGGAGAAAAAATTGTGGTAGCGACAGTTGTTCGAACAAAAGGTTCTACTCCACAAAAACCTGGGGCAAAATTACTAGTGCGAGAAGATGGCTCTGGGACGGGAACACTAGGTGGGGGATGTGTGGAAGGGGACATTTGGTTCGCTGCGAAACAATTAATGCAGGAAGGTGGAGGAACTGAATACCGAGAGTATGAGTTAAACGAGGATTTAGCCGCAGAAGACGGGCTAATCTGCGGTGGGACCATGTATTTTTTAATAGACCCGGTTTATTCCCCGGATAAATATCTTCCTTACGCCTCCGAAATAGATAAGGCATATTCTGGGTCTGGTGCGGTGGCTTTGGCTACCGTGGTGAGGACTGGGGAAAATGGTCATTCAAAAATAGGGGATAAATTGTTTGTCCGGGAAAACGGGGAAAATGAGGGTTCTATTGGTGATGATGGTGAGGATAATCAAGCCAGAAATAAAGCCTTTGAACTCATGATTCATGGTAGAAACGAGTATGTTACGACCAAATCAGGGACTGAGTATTTCATTGAGGCCTATACAACGCCACCACAACTGGTTATTTGCGGTGGAGGTCATGTTGCTCGAGCACTTGCTTCTCTGGCGAAACCTCTGGAGTTTAGACTTTTCATTACCGATGATAGGGAAGAATTTGCAAATGACGATCGTTTCCCAGAGGCAGATATAATAATTTCTGAGACTCCCGAACAAGCTTTACCACAATTGCCGATTAATCCCAATACTTTCATTGTAGTTGCTACTCGCGGTCATAGGTACGATAACGTAGCTCTACTGGCTGCAGCCAAAACATCGGCAAAATATGTAGGGCTGATGGGGAGCAAAAGAAAAACTATATTGATTTATGAGGACCTTATACGGGGAGGATTGGAATATGATCGCCTCAATGAGATACGGTCACCAATCGGATTAGACATAAGGGCTCGAACGCCGGAAGAAATTGCAATCAGCATAATGTCGGAGATTCTTATGTTCAGATTGGGTGGTTCTGGAGCACCGATGAAACTGGATAAAAAACAAATTGATCGGATTAAAATAAAAGTGAATCGAGATTCAAAGACCTTTGTAGAGACAACATAGGCCATTAAATTTGTCAATTACAGGTATCGTGACTGCTGCGGGTTTGTCCACCAGGATGGGTACTGTCAAGGCGCTTTTACCGTGGCGGAATACTAGCTTAATTTGCCATCAAGTGAGAGCTTTGCTGAAGGGAGGCTGTGGCCACGTGGTGATCGTTCTTGGTCATGAATGTGCCAGAATATCGGATGAAATTCAGAAGACGTTTCCTGAACATTTACCAATCACTTTAACCTGTAATATAGACTATGAGACAGGCCGAGCTTCAACTATAAAACAGGGTATTCTCTCGTCACCAAAAGATTCAAGTGGGTTTCTGTTGATAGGTGTTGATCAACCAACAGAAGGTCATATTGTCGCTAGGATTATAAAAGAACATGAGGCATCTAGAATGCTGATAAGTTCGCCTAGGTATAAGGACAATGGGGGACATCCAGTCTTATTTTCAAACACCTTGAAAGGTGAATTGTTAAGAATTAACGACGAGACCTTAGGATTGAAACCTGTCTTTGAAAACTACAGGTCTCGTTTAAACCGAATTGATTTCAAAACGAGTCAAGTGCGATTGGATATAAACGACTATGAATCCTACATTCACAGCTACGAGTTGTTCGGCAACAAGACATGAATCCGTTTGGATTGATTTCATTCGACCCATTTACTTATGGCTCTATCTAGTCTGAGATTCAATTCTTCATGTTCTATACCTAACACAGTTATACTGTCCATATCGCCAGTGTTAGAAGCCTCTTGAAGTTCCTTTTCCAAACGCTTTATTTGAGATTCCAAATCAGATATTAGCTTCTCATGATCTTCTTTTCGTGAAGCGGCGTTACGGTTGAGATTGGCGCTATTTAAATTTGGGGTAGATTTTGTCCTCGACGTTTTCTTTGATGGAGGCAGGTGGACAGGTTTTTCTTTTTCTGCTTCTTTTGTTGAACTGTTGGAATTAGATTCCTTTAGTAAATCTTGGTAAGACCCTGCAAAATGTCGCACAGACCCCTCCGTTATTATTAAAAGATTGTTGGCCAAAAGAGATATGAGGTGACGGTCATGTGACACAAATATTGTAGTCCCCCCAAATGCCTTTAGCATCGCTTCAAGTGCTTCACGACTTAATATGTCAAGATGGGTAGTCGGTTCGTCTAGCACCAGAACATTTGGCTCAGTTATTAGTAGTCTGCTTAAAGCTAATCTCCCTCTTTCTCCTCCGCTTAAAGAAGATACTTGGTCGTAAATCTCTTCTCCTGTGAAAAGAAATCGGGCAAGGAAACTTCTTGCTTCACCAATAGATAAATTCTTGATTTCTAACAATGCTTCGAGCACAGTCAGATGGCCAGGTATCTCATCGGAGCCTTGCCGGAAATATCCTATCTTCACGTTATGGCCAAGATTTGATGAACCAGACAAAGCTGGGATGCTTCCGATAATTGTTTTTAATAGTGTAGTTTTGCCTATTCCATTATTTCCGATTATTGCAGTAGTGGTTCCTCGTTCTATTTCGATGTCAGGGACTTCAAATAATTTGACACTATGCTGCTCAGTTGAAAACCCGATTTTTAGGCTATTTGTGCTAATTACAGTTTGTCCTGTGCGAGTTGCAAATCCCGAGGTAATAGACACGTTTTGCTCATTAGATGGAGCTTCTATTCTTTCTATTCTTTTGAGCCTTTTTGCTCTTCCGCGGGCTTCTTTAGATCTCTGACCCGCATGATATCGAGCAATGAAATTTTGCTCTCTTTTTATGTATTCTTGTTGCCGAATATACTCCTTGGCAGATCTGGCATCCTCTTCAGATTTAAGGAGCTTGTACTTTGAATAATTTCCACGGTACGTTTTTAGGCGGCAATTATCTATTTCCCAGATTTCCGAGGCTACCCGATCAAGGAAAAATCTGTCGTGCGAAACAACCATAAATGCACTGGCTGATCTGTTTAAAAAATCCTCAAGCCACTCGAGTCCTTTGAAATCCAAATAGTTTGTTGGCTCATCTAAAACCAAAAGGTCTGGGCCTGCTAATAATGCAGTTGCTAAAGCAGCCCGTGTTCTCTCACCCCCACTTGCATCTGATACTAAGGTGCCAAGATTAGTGTCACTTAAACCAACTCCATCTACTACCCTGTCCATTCGATTTTGGTAATCATAACCACCTAACGACTCATATTCATCCATAAGAGTCGAATATTTGTTTTCCGCTTGTGTTTGTTCGACTCCCTCGGAGTCTTGTATGGCGAAAGCACTGGTTTCCATATCTTTTTCTAATTGAATTAAATGTTGGAAAACCTGACTGATTTGATCTTTTAAAGTGCCAAATCCCGACTGTAATGCTGTTTGTGGTACATAACCCACCCGAAGAGAGTCAGACTTGAAAATATCTCCTCCGTCGAAATCCTGCATTCCCAACAAAACCCGAAGCAGAGAAGTCTTTCCACTTCCGTTTGGACCGACTATACCGATATGGGCCTTTTCATTTACCTGCAAGGTAACATCAGAGAAAATTTCAATATCTGCGTAATGTAGATTTAGTTGTGAAGCCCCTAATAATGACATAAATTCACTGTAATAATCTTCAATTCATGGAATTAGTAATAAAATATAATTAAGTTTTCGACAGTGCTTTTTATTCTATAGCTAAAGTGAAAGTTTGGGTGGGTAGGATATGCCTTTTTTAATTACGATTTTGAGTCACCATTCAGAGCCAGGGGACCCTGAGCTAATGAGTTGGTTAATAGATACGGTAAAGCATTTGGTCGGCGGGGACTCTACTTTAGCTTTACTGGTGATCTTTATACTGATTCTTACGGTACCTCTGGGAATTGTGGCAGCATATAAATTATTTTTCTAACAAATTTGAGGTATTAAATAGGTATATCAGATAAAGAATACCAATTTTCATGCGGTTCCAATGGGATTCCCATAGAAGCTAGCAAGTTACCGATTTCCATTTCCAATTCATTGTCTCTCATTTCATTTCCCAATAGTGCCAGTGGATAAAATTTTGATGTCCTGTAGTTGCATATCCAATAAAATGATTGATTTCTTGTGGTGCCTTTACTTATGGTGCCTTTAAATATTGCGGCTGTCATATTATTACCCAGCCCCAGATTGGCTATATGAGAACTAGCTGAATTTATCTCAGCGACCATTTTTTGATTATTAGTATTTTCAAATATTATCCAACAACTGTTGTACATGTCGGATTTGAAACCCCGCAAGGGTGTTCCTACCGTTGGGATAAGTAATTCCTTCTCTAACTCTTTCAGGGATGAATTTATGTCCGTGAAAAAAGGATGTTCATTAATGTTAAGCAACAATGTTGCTGCCCCTGAGAGATTTATATCTCTATCCCCGTTGGAATCTTGATTTGTGACCCGTAAAACTAAAGAAAGGATGTCGGATTCGTCAGATTTGAACTTATTCGACTTTCCAAAAAGAGTTTTAAATAGTCTCACGGGTTCCCTTTACCTGAGGAGATGCCAATTCTGCCTCTGCATTTCCATTAATCGTGCCACTCTCATTTCTGTAGGTGGGTGAGAGGACATCAAAGATGCGATTGCATTTCCTTGTAATGCAGGGATTATGAAAAATGCGTTGGCGTGTTCCACTTGGCGGAGATCTTTTTCTGGAATTTGGGCTATCTGGCCGCTAATTTTCTTAAGAGCAGATGCAAGGTTGGTGGGACTACCAGTCATGATTGATCCTTCTCTGTCGGCTGCAAGTTCCCTGTACCTGGAAAGAGTACTTATTAGCAATTGGCTGATGAAGTAGATGATTATCACTCCAATGTAAACGACCATCATCATGGCCATAGCTTGGCCCCCATTGCCCTGTCGTCTATGGCCTCCGAAACCTCCGAATAGACTCATCCAGAAGAGCATTTGCATTAAAAACCCAGCCACTACTACTATCAAACTTGCCCAAGTCATAACCATCACATCCCGATTCTTAATGTGGGCTAACTCATGGCCTATCACCCCTTCTAATTCTTCATCATTCAGCTTGCTCAATAGACCTCTTGTGACAGCGACAGTGGCATGCTTTGGGCTCCTACCGGTAGCGAATGCGTTTGGCGCTTCCATTTCCATTATTGCGATTGTACGTGGTTTTGGAATACCGCCTATTTTTGACAGCCTTTCTACCATTTCATGTAATTTGGGTTGCTCTTCTTTCGTAACAGGTTTGGCTCCAGTTGTTTTCAGAACAAGTTTATCCGACATAAAATATTGGAAAAGTACCATTCCAATCCCAATCACAAACACAATAATAGGATCAATACCGGAAATTAGAAGTAATCCAAAAAGAGCTAAATAGGCCATTACCAGCATCAATCCAGTTATTAGCATCCTGACTGTTAGCTGATGGTCTTTACCGATAGAATTTCGCTGCATCGTAATTAGAAACCTGTGGGTGATTAAATTTTCACTATAGATTATATTATAGTAGCTATTATGGCTTGTGCCATTTTCAGAAATGAATCCTTATCGAATGGCTTATACAACTGGACCCCTGGGTTAAAAAACGTACTTGGTTAAGGAAGATAAATTGGCCTGGAAAACTATTGGTCAGCTTAGTTCTATAGATCGTATTTCAAAAGCTGCCTCGCTAGATAGACTTTCACATGCGTATTTAATTTGTGGTATGGATGGGATTGGAAAGGTCACCTTTGCTCGGGATATAGCAAAAGTTGCGAACTGTCTTGACATGTCTACGTCTTCCGGGCCTTGTGGGTCATGCAATCAATGCATACGTATCGATTCCTATAATCACACCGATGTATTTATTTATGATGCAAAAAAAGATTTGGATGGTGTGGGTCGAACTTCCACAATGGTCACTATCGACCAATTAAGGGAAGATTTTCTAAGGCAGGTTCACCGGAAACCATATGAAGGTCGAACTCGCATTTTCATTATCTCATCCATTGAAAGCATGAGATCAGAACAATCCAATATTCTTTTAAAAACGTTAGAAGAACCTCCAGATGATGTTGTAATTATATTGCTGGCGCGTGATGCATCTAATCTTCTGAGTACTATTGTGTCGCGATGTCAGGTTCTTCATTTGGAGCCGGTTGGGGAGTTGGAAATATTGGAATATTTAGGAGAATGCGAATTAGGGTCCGATGTCCCCATTCAAGAGATCGCAAGGCTTTCTCGCGGGAGGCCGGAATGGGCTTATCAAGCAGCTATCAACCCTGAAATATTACATATATTGGAAGATAAATTAAATCAGTTTATGGGGTGCCTAACGGATAGCTTGGAACAACGGTTCAAATTGTCGAGGGATTTATCCACTCAGTTTTTTCGCGATCGAGATGGAGTATACGAATTTTTGGATACCGCAATGACCTGGACTCGAGATGTGTTGCTCTCTAGTAGTGAGAGAACAGGAGAGATAGTCAATATTTCCCAAAAAGAACGAATTCATGAGTTTTCTAGAATGCTATCAACCGCAGATATTCTGAACATTTTAAAACTTATCAGGATCACTTTCGGTAACTTGAAGAAGAACGTTACTCCAAGCCTAGTTTTGGACAATTTTATGCTAAAACTTCCGGTTGCCACAGCCATAAACTGACAAATTCCCTATTCACAGATTAATTTTTCCAAGGTATAAATGGAGACCACTCATCCTCTAGTTTCCTGTGATAGAAAATATAATACGGATTTGGTTTTGGAGCCAAAGGCTTCCTCAGTAGAGTCATTTGGGCTTCTCCTGGTGTTTTTTCAGCCTTGTTGTGGTTACAGGTCCTACATGCACTCACCACATTTTCCCATACATGTTTACCGTTTCTTGAACGAGGTTGAATATGGTCAATAGTCAGCTTCCTAGTTGAGATTCCGCAATATTGGCATGTGAAATTATCTCTATAAAATAATGCTTGCCGAGATAGCCTTCTTTCAACCATTGGCTTTTTGACCATATAGTAGAGTCTAACTACGGACGGCATTGGAAATGCAGCGCTTGAACTCCTTATTTCTCCTCGACCGTTTATTATAAGTTCTGCCTTTCCTCTGCCCATTAATACGATTGCTCTTCTCACACTGCAAATGTTTAATGGCTGGTAATTTTGGTTCAGAACTAACACGGGTGATTCTATTGTGGGAGCTGTAGCTGTAGCCATCCTTGTTTAATCTAACTTTGAATCAAGTATTCTTATGGCAGTCATATAATCAGTGGGGATAATTCCGAAAGAATTATCCGGGGTAATTTGTAATGTTTTTACAAAAATAGGGGCCAATCTGGATCCAAGTAGAGCAGTTTCTATTGAGGTTCTGGTATTTTCAATCTTTGCGTCGATACCCTCTACCGAGATGACTTCTCCAGCTGAAACTAAAGATGAACCAGGTAATTCGGGAATTTCGTGGAAATCATATGCCAGTCGTGTAAGGCCTGAAATAGTTATAGAAGAGATAATCACACCGATTATCAATCCAAGTATGATGCCGGCTATTCTACCCATTCCAAGAGTAGCAACGTCTAAAACTGCTAGTAAAGGTCCAATAAATTTTAGAACTATATTAGTGATAATGAGTGTGAGAATGAGTACAACCACAAAAGCTACAACAGTTGCAATCGTATCGACACTCAGATTAATTCCACTTAATTCACTTATGGCCTTCGCTGAAGAAGAATTGGAACCTAAGGCATCTCCGATAAATTCTCCGACAAACTGTGAAACGTCACCAGAAATTCTCCAGCCCACCAGTATCGCGATTCCATAAATGCCGGCCACAAATATTCCGGTTTTGAGACCCCAAAGCATGGACGCAATTAGGATTCCCAGTATGACAAAATCTAGCCAGTTCATATTCTTACCTTCTCAAAGTTAGGCTTTCCAAGGAAGTAGGTGCAGTTTAGCATACGGCTTGTGAAATATTGGGCTACCTAATTTCGTGGAGGCTCTACAGGTACGGGGTTTATGAGCCCATTTCCTAGGGAGATCGGGATCAACTGATCCAACTCATCCAAGGTCCATTTTCCATCTTTATGGATACTTTTTATTACATGTCGGGGAGAATAAAGGGACAAAGCCCAACCACTAGTACCAAAAACTTGTCCTGTAATGCCATCCGCGGCTTCAGAACAGAGATAGACGACTTTGGGTGCATTGTTACCGGGTTCTCTAGATTCCGGAGGTGGTTCAGAAGGGTTTGCCGTTGCTAAACCGACAGCTTCTCTTTGATCCTGTCTCAGTTCCCTTGTTGATTGTGGAACCGTATCTGTCATCCTAGTTGATCCACCAGGATAGACCGCATTCACCATTATGTTATATGGTTCAAGTTCCTTTGACACAGCCCTTGTGAATCCAACCATACCTTCCTTAGCTGCAGCGTAATTGCCTTGGCCGGAGGCACCTAATCCGGATCCAGAGGAGAATAACACGATTCTTCCGTACTTGTTGTTGATCATGTGAGGTATCACATTTCTTACCATATTAAAGGCCCCGTACAGATGGACTTGCAATACCAGGTCCCATTCTTCCTCAGTCATATTAAATATCATTCTGTCCCTCAATATGCCTGCTGGATGACAAAGTATGTCCACTGTTCCAAATGTATCTACCGCTTTTTGAACAATTTTGGCGGCACTATCGAAATCTGCTACTGAGTCATATGAGGCAACAGCTTCTCCACCTTCAGCCTTTATTTCATCAACTACTAAATCTGCAGGAGTGGAAGAATCACCTGTGCCATCAACTGATCCTCCAAGGTCATTAACTACGACTTTGGCACCATCTCTTGCTAACCACAGTGCGACTTCTCTTCCTATACCGCGACCGGCCCCTGTTACTATTGCTACTTTTCCTTCAACCCTCTTAGTCACCTTTTCACCTCTTCGTTTGTTTTATTTTCATTCCTATCAAAATTTGGTTGGAAGAAATTGATATCAGAATCCATATCCCATCATTTTCGGAAACAAAACATCCATCTCCTCCATTGTGAAATTACCCCATTTGTTCACTACATTTTCAATATCAGGGTTGGAATAAACGTACAGACTTCCTCCGCGTACGCCCAACACATACCCATTGATATTTGGAGCAGCATTTGTGCATAGGTAAACAGCTAATGGGGCGATATTTTCAGGTTCATCTGGAGATCCCTCTCCTGACCATGCCGGCATTTCTGGTGAAGGCCCGATTCCGGCCCTTTCATCGCGGGAAGGTCCGGACACGTCTGGTAGTCTGTGTTGATCTACGGCACCTGGGAATAATCTGGTTTCCGCCATAGGAGATATTGCGTTGGCGGTAACACCATATTTCCCCAAATCTTTTGCTGTAGTTCGGGTTAATCCAATAATTCCTTCGGTAGCTGCGGCATAATTTGACCGTCCTACGTCACCTAGGCCAGCATCAGCCACCATATTTACGATCCTTCCAGATCTTTGCTGACGAAACAATATTCCTGCAAATTTTGTAGTCGTAAACACACTCTTGGCATTATTGCGCACTACTTGATCGAAATCCGATTCCGTCATTTGGTAAATCATTCGATCTTTTAATGAACCTGCTGAATTGACTAGAATGTCGATATGGTTATAAGTGTCTATACAGGACTGAACCAGATTCTCTCCTCCTTCCATCGTTGAAATATCGGCATAATTGGCCGTGGCATTACCTCCGGCAGATTTGATTTCGTCTACAACTGCATCTGCAGGCATGGCAGAAGCTCCGGTTCCATCTACCTCAGTACCTTTGTCATTGACTAGTATGGATGCACCTTCCTCTGCAAGGAGTTTGGCAATACCTCTACCAATACCTCTTCCGCCACCAGTAACCACCGCCACCTTTCCTTCTAATCTGTTTCCCATATTATGGCCATCCTATTTAACTAATTTATTTAGGTTTGGTAACCCATCTATTATTCACGATTTTCACTTTATATCCGAATGAGTTAATTATAAAAGGATGTCTGTCTAAAAATAAACATAACCTTCAAACTTTAGGTTTGAACTGAATTACCTTTGGGGAATTTCTTTAAAGACAAAAAATAGAGTGCAGTTGCTATAGCTTGGAATGGAGAGACAAGAGTTGTTACGCACACATCTATCAGAAGTAGTAGGAAATCGGAATTAAGATTGGCTGAAAGTAAATTTAATAAGTAGGTCGGTATTGTCATGAGAATAACAATTACTAGGCCTGTGCCAAAAGTTACCCACCATCTTTTGTCAACAAGATCCCAGCTCATCTGAATGGATCTTGTGATTCCAGTGTTGTCTAAAACCATCGAGGGGAGCGCAAAATACCAACGAACAAAAAGGTAGAGTAGGATAGGTATACCAATTAACATTAGAGAAAGTAGAAAGGGTATGATCAAAAGCCCTATCAAAAACAATGAGAGCAGTATTAACCTCCCTAATTTGGAAAGAGTGTAGTTAAGACAGACAATGGGTGAAACTTTTTCAGAGTTTGCGAATTGTGCTGCTCCAACAATGATTGCCATTACTGATATTAGGTTGGCAACCAGTCCAATGAGTATAAAAATAAATACAGAAAGCAATTTCCACACGGGTATTGATTTCAAGTCAGACATTAAATTTTCTGAGAGCTGACTGTCGTTATAGGACTGAAAATTTGCAAGTGAAATCAAATCCGTTTCAAGAATAGTACGTAAAACAATTCCGATTATCAGTACTGGGATACCATTTATTAAAGACAATACAAGGAAGCTTTTGAAATTTTCTTTATAGGCGTAGCTGGAGATTGAAATCAGGTCAACTAGTTTTCCCGGCTCTGGTATTAATCGGGTTGTTGATGTTGACGGTATAGCTGTCTTACTCTGCTCATTTTCTGATTCGTCTAGGTTGCTCGGGTTGTATATTTCCTCTAGGTCGCTTGATACAACCTGACCGCAGTTAGTGCAAAACACTTGATTTTTGTTGATCGTTCCACAACCTTCACACAGGGTTGCCATTTCCTTTCCACAACCACCACAAAACAGGCTACTCTCGGTATTTTCAAAATTGCAATTTTTGCAGGGTTCCATTTCTTTATATGCTGTTGCCGTACATATCAATGACGAAGAGCGGGTACCCTAATTCTTCTAAAGGTTTTTGAATTTTGTCCCTGTCACCAACGACAATCATTTTTATTTCGGTTGGTGATATGTGCTTCATAGCCGATTCTCTAACTTCATCGAGTGTCAAATCCGAAATTTTTCCAATATTGGTGTCAAAATAATCCAAAGGTAGATCAAATGCGGCCATGTTTAGTAATTGACTTGTAATTTGTTGATTGGACTCAAATTGAGAAGGCACACTTTTTAGCAAACCTTCCTTTGCTTTTCTAAATTCCTCAACACCAATCTGATTTAATTCCACAATATTAGTTAATTCCTTTAATGTTTCAAAAACCGATTCTTTCGTAACGTCTGTTTGTACACTTCCTCTAGCGACCAAAATGGAAAGAGGTTTCATCCATTCTATGGATGAATGGAACCCATAACTGTAGCCTTTGTCTTGCCTTAAATTCATGTTTAGACGACTCGAATAATCGCCACCGAGTATGTAATTGACAAAGGCAAGGGAATGATAATCGTGATGTTCTCTTGGTATCGATATATGCCCTGCTCGTAATATCGATTGAGCTGAACCAGGTCTATCAACCAGATATATGGTTGGGCCTTCACCAGCAGGAGGTTCTGAGACAATTTGATTTTCTTTGGGCTTTTGTTGATTTGCTAGGGTGCCAAATTTTTCGCTTATTAATTCGGCTGCGAGATCTGATGAAATATTGCCCACCACAATGAATGTCTTATTAGAGGTGAGTAAGGTTTCGTTGT
>DJMH01000024.1:0-4030 GCA_002435305.1 Dehalococcoidia bacterium UBA6495 | reverse complement strand
GTATGGCCGTAGGGCGTGGTGGGGCCCAATAAAACAGATCTCATAGCAACAGATGCAGTGGCATCAGCACTATCCTGGATGGAACGTAGATCGGATAATTTCTCTTTTCGTATTCGCTCCATTTCAGTTACAGGAAAATTGGGGTTTAATATCATATCTGACAAGATATCGAGTTCTTCGTTTGTGTTGTCGGATATTCCAGAAACACCTATAAAGGTGTGCTCTCTTGATACATCTTTGGTTACTTGAGAACCGAGGAATTCCATTTCATCGGCGATTTGAGAACTGCTTCTACTATGTGTACCTTCAAATAACATATCCGTTGCAAACTGGGATAGGCCAGGCTTCTCTTTTAGGTCCTCTGCCGACCCAGTGTCGAAGAATAGTCCAACTGTCGTTAGTGGCAATTGAGAACGCTGAATTACTAGCAGCCTTGTCCCGTTTTCTAGAGATATTTCCTTTGGTTGAGGAGTTGAAAATGTAGTGGGTGCCGTCGCTTTTGGCGGATTAGTTCTATCGACTTGTCTCGAAGAAGACTTTGTTTCTTTAAGTGGATTAACAGTAAGACCTACAAAATTATCGTTGAGCAACTTTGCCGCTGTTGAAACATCCTTAGCTGATACCTTTTTGTATCTTTCTATGTCGGTTTCTATAAGGCCGGGATTTCCGGCCATCACATTGAAGTGGTTTAATTGGTCGGCTTTGCCTCCAAATCCGCCTATTTTTTCCAGTTGCTTGATATGATAAGAGCTTATTCTGTTATATGCTCTTTCCATTTCTTTGTCGGATGGTGGTGTTTGTGATATCTCATCCAATGATTCTAAGATCTCTTTATATATTTCTACTGTGGTTTGTCCAGGATTTGCTGTGGCTATTATATGGAACTCACCTGATATCTCTTGTCCATGATGATAAGCACTGATGTCCCTAGCAAGTTGTTTTTTATAGACAAGATTTTGTTCCAGTCTCGAACTTCTTCCATCGGCCATAATTACAGATAATACGTCTAAAGCCGCTTGCTCCTGAGTAAATTCAGGGGTCGTTGGCCACGCTAGGTAAAGCCTAGGAAGATGCACAGAGTCTTCTAGGGTGACCCAAGTTTGTCCTTTCAAAGTGGAATCCATTGTGTGAAATCTGTTGATTGTCGGCCCAGGTAATAAATTCCCGAAATATTTGTCCACGAGTTCAAGAGTTGAATCTGGATCTATGTCTCCAGCCACGGAAATACTTGCATTGGAAGGGTGATAGAAACTACGAAAAAATTCTTTTACATCTTCTATTTCTGCCCCATCTAAATCTTCCTGAGATCCGATAGTTGGCCAGTTATAAGGATGTGGGGGTGGGAAAAGAAGTTCTTGTAGTTTCAAATACGCCATTCCGTATGGGCGATTTTCATAACTTTGTCTTCTTTCGTTTTTTACCACTTCTCTTTGCAAATCGAATCGGTCCTGGTCGAGAGCCTCTAGTAAAAACCCCATTCGATCCGATTCTAGCCATAATGCCAATTCCAAGTAGTTTGAAGGCAAATTTTCCCAATAATTTGTCCTATCGTTTGTTGTAGACCCGTTCACCATAGCCCCTATCTCCTGCAGAGGGCCAAAATAATCTTTATTGTGATTCTTGGATCCTTCAAACATCACGTGTTCAAATAAGTGTGCAAACCCTGTTTTACCAGGTACCTCATTCTTTGATCCAACGTGATACCAAATATTCACAGCTACGGTTGGGACCGTTTTATCAACGTGGGTGATGATATCTAGACCATTTGGGAGAGTATGCTTTTCGAAAGGTATCGATATCATTTTCTATGGCTTGTTAGGGAGTGCTATTACTCCTGTTCCAATGACAAGTTTCACTCCATCAGAATTTTCCATAACTACATCGCATTCTAATTTTGTACTGTCCCCAGTCTCATCTTTATCCGTCACTATTCCGCTGAATGTCAGGTCGATGTTGTGAGGAACTGTCTGTCGGAAAACCACGTCTATTTTGAGGAGACAAACTGTGTCTGACCAGTCAGTTAAAATTTGTGACATCAGCGCTATATTCATCGGGCCTGGCACGATGGCTTCCGGCATTCCTTCCCTGTTTGCTACTTCATTTGAGGTAAATCTTGAAGGGGTGATTTCCTTTTCTCTGACAGAAACAAATTCGATCACATCTTCGTCAGTGACGGACCTTTTTATGGGACCAATATCGTCTCCGATTTCGACATCTTCAAAATACAGATTCTTTTTCATCTATTTTTATTCCTTCTAACAAAAGATTCTGTCACTAAGGCGACGGTTACATCATCCTGGTTTCTAAATTGTGTCTCCCAAACAGCAAAAACCATTTTTCCAGATCTGCCTGTTTTGACATAAACGTTGTCCAATTTGGTACTAGCTGAAAGAACATCGCCGGGGCGGATTTCTGCTTTACATTCGATAGACTGACCAGCGAAAAAACCTATTTCACCAAACTCAAGGTTTATGTCAGGTCTGGACACTCCCGAAACAAAAACATTGCAGATTGTTGGTGGAGCTACTATATCGCCGGCACCATTATCGTCTCCCAGGTATCTTGGATTGGTTTCACCTGTTGATTTCGCAAATCCTAATATCATTTCCCTGGTAAGCTCGAAAGTTCCAATTTGTGTTTCCACCCCAAGCAAACTTCTGTCGTATACGATTCCTTCGTCTGTCGTCATTCACTACTCCAAAATCTGCGGTCAGGATTCAAGTCTTACAGCGGTAAACCGGCCATTTCTTAATTCCTGGACTAAATCAGATTCATTCTTTATTTCTTTGTCAAAACTCGTCATGCAGATACCTATCGCACTTACTATGTGAGCGTCACTCCCTCCTGTTCCTAAATACCCTTTTGCTTTAATCAGGGATTCTGCTTTTTCTCCTTCCCCTGGCCTGTTGGACCCGTTGAGCCGTTCGACAGATTTAATTGTTTCAAAACCGGTTACACCACTATCTAAATATTCAGCAAATCCAATTCCAGCTCGGCCTGGATGAGCTGGAATAGCTATTCCTCCATAAGTGTCGCAAATATCGACTAGGTTTTGTGCACTCATGTTAACATCTGAGAAATCCAGCTCATCAGTAATTTCTTCTGAAATTCCGTAGACGAGGAAATGTCCAGTGTCTGTGTCTAATTCAGCCCCTTTCAAAATGATTATTCCGTCATCTGAGGCTAAACTAGTGTAGTCCACATCGTGGTCGAATTGTCTGTGCTCTGTTAAAACAAATCCATCTATCGATTTGCCTTTTCTTCGTAGCACGTTAACCCATTTTACGTATTGTTCTACCGTTGCTCTGGAATCGTCCGATGCAACTGAGTGAGTGTGTAAATCAAGGAGCATAACAGGGTTGAATGTTAGGTCAGCACCTTCCTGTAGTCAAGAAATTAATGTATTAAACTTAAGGAGATTGCATCTAGAAGATGCAAAACACAATAAAGTAGGTGATTAATATGGATTTAGGACTGACTGGGAAAATTGTTTTAGTAACTGGTGGTAGTAGAGGTTTGGGAAGGGAAAGCGCGTTGTCCTTAGCTAGAGAGGGCGCGAGTATCGCTATATGTGGTAGAACAAAAAATGTATTAGAGGCGACGGTAAAGGAGATTGAGGAAACTGGAGCAGCCTGTGTGGGTATAGTTGCTGATGTATCTGATACTGCGACGATGGGGGATTTGCACACTTCCGTAGTGGAGGCCCTCGGACCTATAGATATACTTGTTAATAATGCCGGTGGAACTAGGTCCAGAGACGACATTAATGGAACACCTCTAGAAGATTTTAAAGGCACCTTTGATTTAAATGTTTTTGGAGCTTTTGAGTTGATGCAGCATGTTATACCGTCTATGAGAAGTAATGGTTGGGGCAGGATTATTAATATTGCTTCTATTTGGGGACGAGAATACGGCGGAAATATATCTTATATGTCGGCAAAAGCGGCATTAATTGCTGCTTCTAAACATTCGGCAATTTCCTTGGCTAAAGATGGAATACTGGTTAACTCCATTGCTCCTGGTTCAATTG
>DJMH01000067.1:9835-11779 GCA_002435305.1 Dehalococcoidia bacterium UBA6495 | reverse complement strand
CCCCATTCTGAGCATTGAATGACTAATTGTCAATTGCCAAAAAAATTATCCATCGACGGTAGTCGGACAAGCCTGTATCGGCAGCCCAGCGACAGCTTTGTAGTGTGTATAATCCATCTCAAATTACTAACTATGATTTCGAAAAGGGGCTGGCTAATTGACTTACTTTAATTCTCGCAGATCTGCAGTTGTGGCAAAAAATGGAGCAGTAGCTACCAGTCAACCACTAGCTGCACAGGTAGGTTTACAAATCCTTCAAAAGGGAGGAAATGCTGTTGATGCTGCTGTTGCAACAGCGGCAGCTTTGAATGTGCTAGAACCGATGTCCACTGGTATTGGTGGGGATATGTTTGCATTAATTTGGATGGCCGACACCAAGCAGGTGACAGCTATCAACGGCAGTGGACGGTCAGCGGCCGGCGCCAATCCTGAAGATGTAATATCCAAAGGTTACAGCTCTATACCAAACAATGGCCCTGATGCAGGGCTAGCTGTCAGTGTTCCGGGAACGGTAGATGGTTGGCAAAAATGTCTTGAGAAACACGGGACTATGACCTTAAAAGAGGTGCTGAAACCAGCGATCGGCTACGCCGAAAACGGGTACGCAGTTACAGACGTTATTGCCTACCAGTGGGAAGGATCAGAGGCAAAACTAAAACAAAGACCTTCGGGGGCTGAAATGCTATCAAATGGTAAAGCCCCTCGTCACGGAGAATTTGTAAAATTAGAGACTCTAGGTAGGTCGCTTAAGGCAATTTCCGAAAATGGACCAGAGGCGTTTTACAAAGGTGATATCGCCCGAAAAATGGCTGCATATGTCCAGTCTGAAGGTGGCTGGTTAACTGAGGAAGATCTGGCAAACCATAGTTCAGATTGGGATGAACCTATAAGTACTACCTATAAAGATGTAACAGTGTGGGAATGCCCACCAAATGGTTCGGGTATTGCAGCACTAATGGCGATGAATATCGCTGAGGGATTCGACATAGCTTCTATGGGTCCCCAATCGGCAGACCGATATCATTATTTAATTGAGTCTCTCAAGCTAGGATACGCAGACGCCCTGCAATACGTGGCAGATCCCCGAGTTACAGATGTTCCTATAGAGGGATTATTATCAAAATCCTACGCCAGTGATCGCAGAAAAAAAATAAGTGCTGATCAAGCAATATCAGATGTCTCTTATGGAAAGCCAGTACCAAACGCAGACACAGTGTATTTAACGGTTGCAGATAAATACGGGAATGCTTGTTCCTTCATTAACAGCCTCTATCAGGGATTTGGTACTGGACTAGTAGTCCCCGAAACTGGTATAGCTTTGCAAAATCGTGGGGCATTATTCTCCCTGGACCCTTCACATCCAAACTTTTTAGCTGGGAATAAAAGACCCTATCAAACCATAATACCTGCCATGGCTACAAGAAATAATGAAATGTGGCTTAGTTTTGGTGTTATGGGCGGCTTTCAACAGCCACAGGGGCATTTACAGGTTATTTCAAACATGGTTGATTTTGATATGAATTCTCAGCAGGCTCTTGATGCCCTAAGGTTCAGTGTCGATGTTGGGGAAACTGGTGTAGTTAGAGTTGAGGAAGACATAGACTCTAAAGTAGTTTCGGAACTGACCAAAAAAGGTCACCAAGTTGAAGTAGTCACGGGCTACCAAAGAATTATGTTTGGTGGCGCACAGACAATCAGCCGGAATCCTGAAACCGGAGTACTTGTAGCAGGTTCCGAACCCAGAAAAGACGGTGCTGCTGTCGGATATTAATCAGGATTGATTTATCCCGATTAGGGTAATTTTTTATTGCGATTCCTCAGTGGCAGCTTTCTGCCCATGTGCGTCTCACCACGATCATATGCCAATTGAATCTGTCTTTGGCGTTCCCTAGAATTAGTTGTTTGTGACTCTGACAGTTTCCCGTAACATTGAGGGCAGCTCAC
>DJMH01000067.1:5741-9455 GCA_002435305.1 Dehalococcoidia bacterium UBA6495 | reverse complement strand
CCATAGCAGAGAATGTACTCCCCCTCATTGAGTCCATGTGCCAGAGAGACTCTGTCATCAAAGACAAAACACTCCCCTTCCCACATGCTTGCAGTTTCTGGTATTTCCTCCAGGTATTTAAGGATGCCACCTCTCAAATGGTAAACTTTTTCAAACCCTATCTGTTTCATGTAAGCGGTCGCCTTCTCACATCGAATACCACCGGTGCAGTACATGGCAATTTTTTTTGGTTTGTCTTCTGAATTGGAAAGATTGTCTGCCCACGAAGGAAAATCGCTAAAACTATCCGTATTCGGATTCACAGCGTCCTTAAATTTACCCATCGATATTTCATAGTTGTTCCGTGTGTCTATTAGCATCACGCCGTCCTGACTAATAAACTCGTTCCAATCATGGGGTTCAATATATTCTCCCGATTCATTCAAAGAATCAACATTGTCCTTACCCATAGTCACGATCTCATTCTTGATTTTTACTTTCATCCGACGAAAATTCCTAGAGAAACTCTCAGAGAATTTCACGTCTATCTTCTCTACTTCAGTCCAGGAGCAAATGTAATCAATGACTAGGTTTATAGCCTCAGACCCTCCTGCCACGGTACCGTTTATTCCTTCTTCTGCAAGGAGGAAGGTTCCCAATATCTCATTCTTATCGCAGATATCTAGCAGCCCTCTGCGTTTTTGATCCAAATTATCAAGCAAAGCAAAATGATATAAAGCAGCGACAGTAAGAGGAGAGTCAACAAGTCTATGTTTGGGTACTGGCTTTTCCATAATCAATAAAGGGTATTACTGGGTTTCTCTGACCTCAGATTCTGGCTGTAAATCACCGGGGCCCAGAAATAACTCCCAGGGCCGAAATGACTCAACAAAATCCTTGGCATCTTCCATCGAGTCCAATCCCTTTTGGGCACGTTCTGGAGTCATGCTAAAGGTTTTGGCAAATGCATCGAATCCATTCCTGGTCTCCCGAACCCCCCCAATCATTTCTTGCTTATCTTCGACTCGCAGCACCAACTTTTGACCTTTTCTCGTAAATTCCCAAAACATTTCCATAGGGCATACTCCAAATTAAATAATCTATATATGAGTTTACCCTGTTACGGAACCCTGAAAAAGTATCAAGGCCAAACCGAGTCGGTTTGGCCTTGATACAACACAATCTTCCTCAATAAAGGGAGATTAAGAAATCTCTGGATTCATCTTAAATCAAACTAGTCAGAAGACGACATAGCAAGACCGACGATAATGCTCCATATTGTGAAGACTAAGAAGCAAACCCCACCTATCATAGTCATCAACTCTAACTGGTCGGAACTAAGGCCACCAATAACTCCGGTTACAACAGCGACAATACCAGCCAAAGAAGCGACGTATGCCATATAGGTATTGTTTTCGTCACGTGTTGAAGCGGCGCAAGCTATTAACATAGCACCTATACCAAACAGGATTGTACCTAAAGTACTGATAGCGGTTATACCTATTTGCGTAGGAACAAAAGCTGCCGGTCCCGCAGCACCCGCCCCTGAAATTCCTATTGAAATACCGGAGCCAATGACCCAACCAATTATCGATATCAATACCATAGGCAATCCGAGACGAGCTATAGCATGACCGCTTCCTCCGGACATATTCGCGACAAACAGCGAGAGTCCCGAAAAGAATACAATGAGTCCTACCGGAACTAGAATCCCAGTTATTGCGGATAATGTAGCATTACCCTGAAGAGCCGCCACAACCTCACCTGGTGCTGCGGGGTTTGCTGTATCAATGAACAGACCTCCGGGGGTGATGAAGTAACAAATCAATGCAAGGACAGGCCCTACAACCATAGAATACCCTGCCAACTTATTTACTGAAATTGTGCCCATTTCAATCCTCCTCATTTGGTGATTATGGACTTCAAATAAAACAAACAGGGATATTGCCCTGCTTGATAAGTATTATCTCTCTTAATATTCAGGTATCAAAGCAGTTTTTTTGCCATTTTTTTACAAATATAAATTCTCATCAGCTATCTGAATCATGTAAAATCATTGCCACCATTTAATCAATCAGGTTTTTTTAGCAAATATTGAATGACAATAAAGTTAAGAACTTCTACGTGGAACGACTTCCCCTCGGTGAAAGTTATAAATGCCAGGGGTGAGAACGGATATAGAAGCCAGGTGGATTTTGACGCACATCGCTTAGTGTTTACACCAGATAGGTCAATCATGGCCTTTGATGGCAAAAACATGGTTGGGAATGCATTAAGTTATGAGATGGATATGTATATTCCTGGAGGAATATCAAAAATTGCCGCGGTAGCATCTGTTTCAGTTCAGGCTACCCATAGAAGGAAGGGCATCAATAAATCCATTATGAAATATCAGCTAGAAGATATACATTCCAGGCAAGAGCCGCTTGCAGTCCTTCAAGCTTCTGAAAGTATTATTTATGGTAGATATGGATACGGAATGGCTTCTTTTGAAAGCAATTTGGAAATAGAGAAAACGAGGAGTGCTTATGCTATTGACCACGCGTCTGAAGGGCAGCCTTATTTCATAGAAGAATCGGAGGCCAGAGAAATATTCCCTCAGATATATGCGAAGGCCATAGAAAATAGGGTTGGCATGGTCAGACGAAGGGAAAATTGGTGGGAATTCCGATTTAGAGAACCTGGATTGAAAGGAGGAGATCCCAAATCATGGTTCGTTAAATATCAAAAAAATGGCGAAGCCGATGGGTATCTGCGTTACACAATCAATGATGCGGAATTAAATATCATAGAACTGATAGCATCCTCGCACGAAGCATATTCTTCTTTATGGAGACTTTGTCTTGATATGGATTTAGTCGACATAATAAAAGCCGAGCATAGGCCCGCAGATGAAGAGTTGAAATGGATGCTGGCAGACCCCAGAAGATTAGTTGAGCATTCCAGTGACAGATATTGGGTCAGGCTGGTGGATGTTAAAAAGGCTCTTTCTCAACGTTCGTACTCAGTTGACGGATCTTTAACTCTGGAAGTCAAGGATAGTTTTCTCCCCTGGAACCAGGAAGTTGTGGAATTAAGAAGTGAGTCAGGTGAGAGCTCATGTGCTACCTCAAACAAAACCCCTGATATTGTCCTAAGTGCAGGAGATCTTGGTGCTGTTTATCTAGGTGGGATAAATTTTTCAACATTGCTGGCGGCAGGCAGAATTGAAGAGATAACTAAGGGCTCAGTCTCCAAGGCCAATCTCATGTTTTCTACAAAAAGAAAACCTTGGGGGTTCGATGGATGGTAATGCGATACTAGGTAGAAGTATCATTTAATGCCCCTGAAATTCGTATTTTCAGTGGCATTAACTAGAAAAGAGGACCTGAATTTTACACCCCACCTGCCACCATCTCGTATAAACAACCAAAGGGTTTGGAACCGATTGTACTCTCCTCCGTCTCTATGGATTCTTGATTGAACCATCGTCAGATGAACTTTATCTGGACCACTCTGAATAGCTTCAATAAAATCAGAGTCAGTTCTAATCCAACCTTCCTCTTTCAATCTGCAAGTTTGTTCGTCAAAGGCCTCATTGATGTCTTCAGCTGTATTCCATACCTGTATTTGATTTGTACCAGACAATCTGAGATGAGGAAAGTGCAACTCACCTACCATTGCCGTCCTGTCTCTGGTATTAAACCCTTTTAACCAACGATTGTAAGACTGCATTGCCTCAATTACTGGATCAGA
>DJMH01000067.1:2972-5425 GCA_002435305.1 Dehalococcoidia bacterium UBA6495 | reverse complement strand
TACTGGATCAGACATCTGTGAACTCCAAAAATCTATATCCCTCGCTCAGACATGCCAAGTGGTAAATAAGGATGTGAATTCATTAACTCTTCATTCAATCTTATACCTAGCCCTGGCCCAGAGGGCAGATCCACATATCCTTCCTTTTGCCTCGGCAATCCTTCAATCACCTCAAAGTAATGAGGTTCATAAAATTCGGCATGGTATTCCTGAATCAAAAAATTCGGCATTGCAGCATCCAAATGCATACTAGCAACAGTTCCGACTGCAGAGTTGGTGTTGTGAGGTGCCATCATAATGTGCTGAGCTTCGGCCATACCTGCTATTTTCTTTAGTTCTGTAATACCTCCGGCATTACATATATCTGGCTGTAAGATATCTACAGCTTCATTCCTAACCAATTCAAAAAACGGGAACTTCAAGTAAAGTCTCTCCCCGGTCGCAACTGGGATATTTATCCTTGATCTGACCTGCTTCATTTCTGAAACGTTTTCCTGAGAAACGGGCTCCTCAAACCAAAAAGGGTTATATTTTTCTATCCTATTGGCTAGATGTACTGCAGTATATACATTGAATCTTGCGTGAACCTCGACAAGTATGTCCACGTTAGGCCCAACCGCTTCCCTCACCGCAGCCACCCTGTCCTCAGATAATTGGGCTTCTTCAGGTGTGATGGTTGTATAAGCTATCTTCCCAAACGGATCAAATTTCATGGCCGTATAGCCCATTGCAACGACCTTTTTTGCCTCTTCCGCATTTTGTTCAGGTGTACCCGGAGTTGTATACCAACCATTTGCATATACTCTCAATCTCTGTGAATACGGTCCCCCAAGAAGCTCATACACAGGCACATCCAAGATTTTGCCACGTAAATCCCACAAAGCTATGTCAATTCCAGACAGGGCCGTGGAAAACAATCTCCCGCCTCTCCCCAAGTTATCCTGATGCAGCCTAGTCCAATGCAACTCACCATTCATTGGATTCTTGCCAACCAAATAATTTTCAGCCCACTCTTCAAGTAGAGAAGCAACAATAGGATCTTGACTAAGCATTGAAGCTTCACCAATCCCTTCTATTCCCTCATCAGTTTGGATCCGAACTATTAGCCAGTTTCTCTTGGCATTTTTATGTTGTGAGGAAAATATGTTTATTTTTAATCCAGTAATTTTCATAATGCCTCCCACAAGATAAAATCATAGTTAGTTGTGCATATCGTATTACAAGGGCAAGGGGTTAGTATATTCACATAATAGCCTTCTGCCCAATGGACCAATGGACCAATGGAGGAAATTTAAATGTCAGTGATAGAAACGGAAAAGAAAGACCAGGTTTTCATAGTTCGAATTAACCGTCCAGAACGATTGAACGCCCTCGGATATGAAATAAGAACACTGCTTGCCGAAGCATGGAATGAGTTCCGCGAATCGAAGGATTTAGAAATCGGTATCTTTACAGGTACAGGAAGAGCCTTTTGCGCAGGTGAGGATATGAAAGAATCACTAGAAGTAGGAATAGTCGGCGGGAAAAGACCGACGATCGAAGATCCTCTTATGAATGGTTCTCTTGAGAAACCGGTGATCGCCGCAGTAAACGGGTATGCGATGGGAGGTGGCTTCATGCTGGTGGAAGCAACCGACCTACGTATCGCTGTACCGGAGGCTATATTTGAGGTGTCTGAAGCTAAAAGATGGTTGTTAGGGGGATATAACCATGGGCACATTGCCAAACTTCCTCATCCTGTTGCAACAGAAATGGCCTTGGGCTTCAGGTTTACTGCCCAAAGATTCTATGAAATCGGTTTCATAAACAGGATAGTCGAAGCAGATGAATTAATAGATACTGCTGTTTCTATGGCTAACCACATGTTGACTCTACCTCCCGCATCCAGAGTTAACACAACACAGATGATGAGGGAGATGAAACCAAGGGTGTCTGGAAATCTGGAACAATTGGCTGCGGCTTTGAAAGACCATGGTGACAAAAACGATCTTATTGAATCCAGAAAGGCATTTGCAGAAAAGAGAACCCCAAATTTTTCGGGATGGACTAATCCTCAAGATAGATATAACCCGCCAAATTTGGGCACCATCGAATAATTAATGAAGAAAAAAGCTGTAAATTACAACAAAGAGTACAGACAATGTAGTCAAATGTTTTGGTACCGATATTTCTATGAAAATTAATTTACTAGTTATGATTGCGTTGACCATCCTCCTGGTGGTGCTAACGCCACTCCTAGTTATGGGGATCATAAATCTTGGTAACAACATAAAAACCGATGACGATATTAAATCTGAAACCCAACTTGACTCTCAAAAAGATCAGGAACCGGAATCCGGGTTACCTTCATCCGCCACTACCCTTATCCTGACTTACCCAAGTCCTATACCTACTTACACTCCACTTCCAACCTACACACCGGTGCCTACTTATACCCCACTTGCAACTTATAC
>DJMH01000067.1:0-2573 GCA_002435305.1 Dehalococcoidia bacterium UBA6495 | reverse complement strand
ACTGGTACTCCTACACCAACCAACACACCAACCCCAACCTCAACACCTATAAGTGCTAAAGCCACGGCAACAACCAATTTTGCCAACCAGCGTTATGCTTTTACTCCATTGCTCGGCTTATGTGATTTTTCAAGTTCATTAATTCCAAAACTTTCAAGCGAAGAATTAGAATTTATGAACAAGAATAAATTATCGGACACTGTCCGCTTTTTCCCATCAAAAATATTTGATGATGAAACAACAAAAATTGTCGCTACGGGGAATATAGAAACCTTTCCTGTAACACTTTACGACGATGGTACTCATGGAGATGAAATGGCCAACGATGGCCTATTTTCCCGAGCCTGCGTTTCCAAGACTGACCTGAACATCACCTTAACCGATTTTGATAATCTGGCCGCATCATATCGATTCCATGATGGGGTCTTAAGGATTGTCGACTCCAGTCTGAGAGGAACGGTTCCGGTGACAACATTATCATCAGACCTCATGGCAACAGAAAACGCAATGTTTATGAACCTTGGTACAGAGTCCTATAAGAAAGTGCGGTCCGGCAACACGTCTGACCTCCAAAACCCAAAAACGTGCGAGACCTGTGAAGAAGTATTAAATGTTTTCGGCGATGTGTTAGATCATATTATTCTGGTTCCAGATGAACCGACATTTAACGAGAATACAAACGAATATACAAATTATTTACGAACATCAGATAGCACCAAAGGAATCATGACATATGGAGATCCAATATGTGATCCAACCGGGTGGAACAATCACGGTAAATCCGGCAGTATAAATAAAGATTATCAGGATCTAAGATTTGGTTGCCCTTCAAAATTCTTGAACGGAAGAGATTATCCCAGGTTAAAAGGAATCATATGGGCAGGGGAAATGGAGGGTCTAAACGCGGCGTTCGGCCATTGGGTAGGCATAGGACCACGGAATGGTAACTTTCCCCTTAATAGTAGCGTAAGCTGGAATTCAATTGATCGAAAAAATATTGATGATAGCACTACCGTTAAAGGACCTTATCCAATAACAGGGTCATTATGGGACCCTGAAAGGGGCAAGCCTCACAAGGTACAGGTATTGTCAAACAACAAATGGCAAGATTCGAGGATAGAAGCCAATGAAGACGGGGTGTTTTCGTTGACCAGTCTTGATACCGATCACTATAAATTTGACGACATTTTTCTTTATATGATGGGTTTTATGTCCTACGAAAACGCGCTTTCCGAAAAATACTATTACCTTCAAGAATTAGACTTGAGTAACTGTACTACCGGAGCCCAAAATCTATTGTGTTCCGCCCAGGACACTGTCATAGAGGAAACACAATACAAAAACGCGATTGAATTCACGGTGAAAAACATGCTCAGTACCTACGGCCCCAGGGATCCAGTGTATTCAGAAGAAACCACCCATCTAAATGCGCCAGCTATTGTACTTTCAGAAAGTGTTCCGTCCGATGCATCAATAGTATGGCACGATCTGCTATTTGATTGGTGGGGAACAAAAGAAGGCTACGAAGCCACCTATGGTGGGCATACATGGAAGTCGGTAACGAAAGGCAAGGCCACAATTTCAACTGGATACCGATAGGTTAAGCTAAAGCTATCTACTCTTCCCAAAAGACCTCAAAAACAGTGTGATCCCCAGGCAGGCCTTTCAATTCGAATTCCATTTCCTCTCCGAATTTCAAATCGCCAGCTGAATCAGCCATTCTTTTTGTGACTGAAGAGATCAAAATTTGCTCCGCTTCTGCTTTGGAAGATATTCTAGCGGCCTCACTAACAGCCCTGCCAAAATAATCCCCATTCTCCAATATCGCCTCCCCTGTATTCAATCCAATCCTTACATTTATGGGTAATTCAGGCTGTTTTGCCCGAAGAATTTTCAGCGACTTTTGAATTTCCATAGCACATATCACGGCATTTCTGCTACTTGCAAAAGCCGCCATGAACCCATCTCCCATCTCCTTAACGATATAACCTTCATGGTCTCTTATAGCATCACCAAGGACACCTTCATGCGTTCGAGATATTTCTCTGAATTTTATATCCCCGAGCTCGTTAACTAAATTTGTTGAACCATACATATCACTAAATAAAAATGTGATAGTACCGCTGGGTGGAGCTGAAGTGTTTTTGGCATCCGCTACTTCCTGAAGAACGACGATTATAGCTTTCCCTTCGGCCAAATCGATACGATCCCCACTGTTGAGAGTCAGAGTATCAGCAGGGTTTATAGAATTACCGTTGTGAGAGGATCCATTAGAACTGTTTAAATCTCTTGCAAAGGCCATATCACCTGCAGACCAAAATTCAATATGGTTGCCTGAGACATAGGGATCATCTATCGTCACATCACATGTCGGAGACCTGCCAACAATCACATGCTTGTCAGTCAAAAGTTGGCGTTCCCCTTGTTGGGGGCCAGACGATATTTCAATTAAATAAGCCATTACCCCAATAATTTACCAGCTTTTGGAAATAAATGTAAATGGGGGCTTACAAAAAATTAGTTGCTGCCGCTGTTGTTGCCGCTATAGTTTCCACCACCGCTATTTCCACCAC
>DJMH01000059.1 GCA_002435305.1 Dehalococcoidia bacterium UBA6495 | reverse complement strand
AGATTTGAATTTGGTGTAGGCACTGGTATTTCGCCCCATGAGTTTATTCGCTGGAATATTCCATACGAATCTCGGAGAGAACAAAGCCATGAAGCCCTTGAGGTAATCAAACAAGCGTGGGCAAAAGGTGTAGTGACTTTCGAAGGTAAGCACTTCAATTTCGTTGAAGTGCTTACTGAACCTAGGCCTTTCCAGAATCCTCACCCTCCGATCTGGTACGCTGCCCATAGCCCGCATAGTTTTGAATTTGCGGCAAAGCACAACTTCAACGTGTCCCAGAACATAGACGTAGACTCCGTAGTGGCGGAGAAGTTTGATCTGTGGAGGAAGATGTTGAAAAAGTACAAGCATGCTGCTCCAACGCCATTAGCTTTTCTGACGCGTCACGTTCATGTAGCAGAAACTGACGAAAAAGCCAGAGAACAGGCCGAGCCTCACCTTGTGACGCCCAGGGATAAGGACCCAGAGTTTCATGAAGCAGGTCAGGTTGCGGTGGCTCAGGCTGGTCTTGAAGTAAGTTCAGATGGCAGATACCAGAAGAGAACTCAGACAAAAGAACATCAGGAGCTGAGAAGAGTTTTTCGCGAGAGACAGTATTCGTATGACTTTTGGATAGATAATGGACTAGCTCTCGTTGGTAGCCCTGAGACGGTCACACGAAAGCTCAAGGAACAACAGGATCTGATCAAAATGGATATTTTCTGCGCGCGGCACGGAATCGGCCGTATTCCTATGGCTCAGGCCAGGGAGTCGATAGAGTTGTTTTCCAAAGAAGTAATGCCTGCCTTCAAATAAAAGAGGGGGAATAAAATGCCCCAAAATTATGACCCGCACATAGAACCACAATGACTGACTCTTAATCAGTAGGTTTTTGACTAAGGCACCACGAGTTATCCGAAGGTACTTATCTATGTATTCCTTGTGATAGCTGTTACAACTGGCAGCGCCCATTTCTTTATATTGTTCGTTCAAATGTTCCAACAAGTATTCTGCAACCGCGGAAGCTCTTCTCTGGAAATCGCCTTACCTTCCTTAATCGCATCCAATCTCAGTTTTCGGCTATGATGTGGACTGACCAAACATGCCTTTTTGTGAAACTACATCAGACAAGTAAAGGGAAGGAGAAGCTACATGAAACTTGCATTGCAATATGAAATGCAGAGACCGGAACTAGATGATCACCTTGTCATAAAAGAAACAATGGAACAATGTATTCTTGCAGACCAGGCCGGTTTTAATTATGTGTGGTTTGTTGAACACCATTTTCTAACAGGATTCTCAGCATCACCCTGCCCCGACGTATTCTATGGAGCTCTAAGCCAACGAACAAAAAATATTCGGCTTGGTCTAGGTGTAGTCATTCTCCCTTACCACCATCCAGTACGAGTAGCAGAACGTGTGGCTATGTTGGATCACCTTTCCGAAGGGCGGGTAGATTTTGGCACAGGCCGATCTGCACCCTATGAATTAACAGGAATGGGCCTCGATCCGAGAGATAGTAGAGAAATGTGGGAAGAGTCCCTTTCTATGGTTCCTGATATATGGAGCACGGACTGGTATGCACATGAAGGAAAATATTGGCAAGTCCCAGAACGCCAGATACTGCCAAAACCCTTCCAGAAGGACCACCCACCAATATGGGTCGCTGCTCTGCAGCCAGCAACTTATGAAATTGCCGCTTCAAAAGGGATTGGCGTTCTTTCATTTGGTTCCAGTGCTCCAGACTCACTCGCCCCATATGTCAAGAAATATAAAGAAGATATTAAGAAAGCTACTCCTGTCGGAAAAGAGATAAACAACCAGTGGGCTAGTTCCACGCTAGGCGTTTGCCTAAAAGACGGCAAGAAAGCGAGAAATATGGGTGCGGAGTCCTTAAAGAATTTCTTCGGGCCAGACCGTCCCTATGTACAAGGTCAAAAAGATATATATGCCCAATTGCTTGAGAAGTGGGGAGGAGTCCCTGACCATCTAAGACAGAACTTTTCTAGATACATCGATGGAGACGATGAATCCGAATTTGATAACGCTTTAGATTTCTCTGGTGGAGAAGCTATCGCACATAAGGTATGGGAAGATTTGGATTCCGACACGCTGTGTGAGAGAGGGGTTGTCATAGCCGGAGACCCGGACGACTGCATCCGAGCCCTGAAAAAACACGAGGAAACTGGCATCGATCAGATGATGGTAATGATGCAAACCGAAACTGTACCTCACGCTGAAGTCATGGAGTCTATCGAACTCTGGGGCAAATACATTATCCCAGAGTTCAATAAGTGATTTGGCAAAGCTCCATTTACAAGAGCTATATCAGCCTATGATTGCGAGGCCTCTTTCTCCATTTTTAAAGCCGTTTGCGACACGGTCTCCATACTTTCCAGAAGGATGGTCGGATTCAATCGGCTTGCGTGATCTAAATAGCCTGCTTTTTCAAGCATAGCTCCAAGTTTTCCACCATTTAGTAAATCAAGGGTCCATTTAAGAGAATCTGGAAATATTGTTTGGTCAAGATACATTCGCTGATTTTTTGCCCGTGGACCATAGTGGTAATGAGGAGCACGCTTGAAACAATCGAAGGTGAGCAACTCAATTTCTTCACCATTTACATCACCTAAAACATGAATCGCAACTCCCTCGTCGTTAGAAAGATGCCGATACTCAACACCGAATCGTATGGAACCTGCTTCGACAACAACATCTCCCCTGTCATGCATAACCGTCTTTCTTCCAGAAACTGAGAGACTTTTCGCAGCGGCCGATAGTTCATCGATGGAGCCTGACATGTCCATACTCCGTGCATCTTCGGATAACTCTTGGTAACCGGCTCTTTCAATCATTTCTGGAAGACGCTCCGAAAACTTATTCAGAACCCAGTCCAGTGAATCCCCTTCGGTGGTTACATCCAGCATCAGGCGCTCATTCTGGTTTTCGGGACCGTAATGATAGTGAGGTTCGTTATCAAAACAATCAAACCGAAGTAGCTCGACATCCTCTCCTCCTACCTCACCAAACACATTAATACAGACGCCTTGATCAGAAAGTAAATCTCTGTATTCCAAACTAAATTTTATCCTTCCGGTACCTATGATGTTTACGTCAACTTTCTTATTCATATCCAATCTCCATATCTTTCAACGCTACTTCCTTGATTTATCTTTCTCACACTCTCCACGTCTACTATTTGCCATTTCCCCAATAAACTCGAATGCATCTACTAGTGAAATTGTGACTAATACTGATAGATGGTGGAGCTGGGGAGGATCGAACTCCCTACCTCTTCAATGCCATTGAAGCGCTCTCCCAGATGAGCTACAGCCCCAAATAATGGTGAATCGCCATTATACAGGTTTTTCGTTCCTGCATAAGCTGTATTATCGGCACTATTCATCGAAGGGAAAGAGAATGCAAGACTCTCTCTATTTTGAGAAGTGTTTGCAGATAGAGCGTCATATCTGGCTCTAATTTCCTCATTCCATGGGCGCTTTCCATTATTCATCTGGCTCAGATAGGGGGCACTCACCCCAATTATCTTTGCTGTTTTTCTAAGACTCATTTTGTCCACCTGTATTACATAAACCGCTGAAAAAGTTGGTAAAGAATCAGAATAACAAAAATTGGAATGATTATTTTGACTCGTTTATTCATCTTGTCCTCCTTTTAAGCGTCGGTTGCTCCGCCAATTTACTGTTGTAATATTCACCCTAAGCTAATGACCTGATATTTGTGTCAATTGCAGCTAGTTATAGACGGAATAAGAATCATGAAATTAGATAATAGCCCGCTGGTAATTTTCCTCACCACCGCAGCTCTGACCACTTTGGTCACAGATTTCTCCATTGCATTGTTGGTAAATATCCCTGTTTATCTCATTGCTCAGATATGGTTCCATATGACAAAGATGAGAATCATACGTGAACGCGGGTATTACAATGTGTTTTGGAAAGTTGAGGAAGCTCTTACAGCAACCCTTCCTCAGGGTGCTAGACCTCCCAAATCCGAAACCATCATCTCTATTTTCACGATGTTGGGAATGCTTGGCATGGTATACATGTTTGTTCATTTAACTTTTTTGCATTCAGACCAGCTTTGGTTCCTTGAATCTATTGCTTTTCTGGGTGCTTTGTTGACTATAGGGATTATCTGGATGATAGATATCATAGTAACCGTTATTGGAAGAATTATTTATAGTTAATTAATTACGTGCGAGTTATTGTGACTGCATGTGAGGGTAGCGCCGCTGGGACGCTACCCATCATGATTAATCTAGCTGTAATTCGCACTGTTTCAACGAATATGTCATTATCCGACTGAATAAATCTCAGGAGGATGATATGGAAACAGCGCTAATTGTTGCCATAGCCCAGATAGCAACAGGAATGGCCACCTTAGTAGTAGCCTTGTTCTTAGCTGCTCAACTGCTAATCCAGAAAAGGCAACTTGAAATCGCCCATCAAGATTCGGTCAGGGAATTAGGATTCGCTGCTCGTACTAGAAATGAAGAGTTAATATTGGCTAGGTTAACCGATAAATCTCTCCTCAAATCCTATTTGAAGGTCGGAGCAGGCCTTGAAACTCCCAGCGATGAAGAAACCCATCAGTTCATGAATTACATGCGCCTTTCATATCTTCAGATGATTAACGAATGGCGTTTAGGTGTGAATGATAAAAATGTCGAATATTTCAAGGGACGATTAGGTGTGTTAATGGGGAGTATTGGGGAGCGACGATACTACCTAACAAATGGGAAAATAATCGTTGGGACTGTATTCGGTCTCAGTGATTTAGTTAATTTAGGCGACATGGTTTATGAAGAATTGCAGGGAAGGCCTGTTCCCGCATAATTCAAAATCATGTGGGGCACTATGCCCCCTGAGTAGGGATGGTGCAGAGATATAATAAATTATTCCGATTTAGTTTATTTGATTTTCACTGACGTAATTCATATAGTTCACGCCAAATCTAATTGAACTATTTCAAGGGGAAAGGAGTTGATATGCCGTATTTTATTAATTTTTTGAGAGTGCCAAAAGCAGGGAAGAGTTTTGAGGTATTAGAAGCGATGAAAAAGGCCCATGCTGCCACCGGTCGGCCTGGTAATATCACCGTCCCTCTTAGCGGTGCAAACCTCGGACAATCCAGACCTGGCTTAATTTCTCTTGTTGGAGGATTCACAACTTTAGACGACGTGGATGCACTGAATGACACTTATCTTTCCAACCCCGAAATGCAGAAAGGGCAAATGGGTATTGATGGACTCTGTGACAAAACCAATTACATTGTTTCAGAAATATTGGCCGGTCCAGAATTTCCAGAGGGTTATGAAGCCACGACTGTATCCCGCTTGGTGTTGGTAGCTAAACCAACAAAGGGTCAGGAGTTAGTAGAGGCATTGTTGGACGTCAGAGAAAAAGTAGGTGGCGAACCAAAGAACGTTATCAGTAGACCAATAACTGGGCCAATCGGTCAGTTTAGAGTAACAATGTTTGGTACTAGCCTTCAAGATATAGAAAATAAGCGGGTTGAATCTCTAAAGCATTTAGGAAATATACCTGACTTAATATCTAGCAATGCTGTTAGGAATCTCGGACGGATTGTCTACAGCAGCCAGGCCTAAGCAGAAAAAACAAAGCTGAGCTGTTTGATATTTATGACCCAGCTTTGTTTTCTAGCACTGATTTACACCAATAATTGAATAGCATCCTCTAGTATTCAAAATTCTGTCGTTATATGATCAAAACGTAGCTAAGTATTTGGACTGAATCAATTGAACAAAGATGCGCCGACGAACTTAACCAAGGAAGCACGAGCTTACTTGAATAAAACAGAGCAAATCAGAGGTTACACTCTCGATATGCATCGAATCATGGCGGCGGCTGACTTCGAATGGCTCACCGAGTACAACAAATTCATCGAAGCTACCTACACGGGGCAACGAAATCTGGATCGCAAAACCAAAGAGCTGCTCCAAGTCGTGGTTGAAACCGCTCTCCGTGCCGACGTAGAACAAATACAAGAACATATCCGGCTAGCAATTCACGAAGGTGCAACCCCAAGGGAAGTTCTTGAGGCGATGGAGGCCGTTATCGCACCTATGGGTGCATTGGCGTTTCGTCGAGGTCTTCAAGCTTGGGCCACCGAGATGGACATTGATACATAACTAGAGCTCCTCACAGGCACCGAAATTACTCTGCGATTAAATTCCTTCACTGCTTCATGCACTTTCCAGATTTCCCTTCAATTCTTGTACCAGCGTGAACCCATATCTTCTAAGGCAACTTTCTATCAACCCAACTTATTATTTTAAGTAGTTTATACCGGCTTTAAATTCTGCACGGGGAATGCGAATTGGCGATATCTTCCCGTCCTATCAATTCCTCGGAGAATATAGGAATATCTACAATTATTTGGGCCTAATACTTACCGAGTAAATATGCCTCACTACCCCAATCTGTTCAGTCCAATTGCCGTAGCCTGCTTTAGCACCGTGATATTATTCACCCATGGAAATCTGCCGACTAATATTTATACCAATTAGTCCTTTATTCGTCGGGGTCCCCCACCTAATGTTCTCCATTTAATAAGATGATATCTAAATCGGATACTACTCAGTTCGGCAGCACCAAAGCATGGATTTTTGTGGGGATATTAGCCGGTGGACACACTCTTTATCATTGGGTAGTTCAAGGATTCATCGTAGTGCTCCCGGAAGTTCAACATCATTTTTTTTTGAACAGCATTGGGGTAGGGTTAATTCTTACGGTGAGGGAAGTGTCAACAGGATTAGTATCCTTACCCGGAGGAATACTGTCTGATGCTTTGAAACAACACTGGACTGCCTTCCTAACTCTTTGTATAGGAGGATTCGGAGCCGGGGTTGTCCTACTGGGTGTATCTCCAGCGTTTCCACTACTTTTAATTGGCATTGCCATCATTGCCGCTACACATTCCTTTTGGCACTTATCTGCGGCCTCTACCTTATCTCGGAGTTTCCCAAATGATAGGGGAACTGTCTTGTCATTCCATGGAATTGGTGGAAGCATCGGAGATGCGGGCGGCCCGTTTGTTACCGGCTTACTTTTATATCTCCTTGGCTGGCAGAAAATTCTCAGCTTTTATGGCGTCATAGCAATTGGATTTGCCTTCGTATTTTTATTTTCTGTATCCAAGGTATGGCAACTACGTGAATCTAAAAAAGACCAGATGAATTACGCGCACCATATTGGCACGGTATATCGTGCGCTTAAGCAACCCGTTATATGGGGTATATCTATCGTTAAAGGTCTTCGCGGCATGTCCCTAGTAGCGCTGCTGACAATACTGCCTTTATATTTTTACGATGAGCTATCTATGGGGCCTTCTGCAAGAGGATTACATATAGGACTGCTAATTGTGATAGGAATTATTACAAAGCCCCTCGCTGGATACTTGTCAGATAGGTTTGGAAGAAAACAGGTTTTAATTCCCGGATTAATTTGGTCTAGCCTGATTGCTCTATCGTTAGTGATTTTTTCACAGGGAATTTTTCTAGCTATATCGATTGTGCTCCTCGGAGTGTTTTTATACCCGGATCAACCGATCATAACTGCGGCGACCTTAGATATCGCAGGGGAAAACATATCTTCTAGCATCCTCGGTGTAACTGCGACCATAGGTTTAGCTATGAGCGCGATGTCCCCAATAATAGCAGGGGTTATCTACCAAAATTTCGGATTCGATATGGTCATGGTTTATCTTGGAATTCTTTTTGCCATAGCAGCTGCTATTACCTTTACCTTACCGTTAAACGTGAATGTTACAGATGGTTAGAAGTGCTTTAAACCTTCAAATTCAATCCTACTGATGATCCAGATTGAAAATTAATCTAAGTCACTATATTCCGTTGTAAAGATACAGCTCATCCTCAATTAATTCGTTTCTGCCAACACGTTTCTGCCAATATTTTGATGTTAAGATTCGTGGATAAGGAAAAAGAAATTAATGTCTCCGGTGATAAGAGTCATAAATCCAAACTCTAACGATGCTGTTACTTCCGGTATTTCGGAGGCTCTGGAACCGTTGCGTTTGGTTGGTGGTCCACATCTCGAATGTATAACCCTTTCAGATGGTCCATTCGGAGTTGAAAGCCAGGCTGATGTAAGTAAGGTTGAACCGTTGATTGTGGATAGTATTAGAGCCGATACCGAGGCCTCTGCCTTTATAATTGCGTGTTACTCAGACCCTGGGTTAGCGCTTTGTAGAGAAGTAACAGACAGACCTGTATTCGGCATTGCTGAATGTGCAATGCTAACAGCCCTCTCACGAGGTCAGTCATTTGGTGTTATAGCAATACTTAGTCAGTCAATTCCTCGTCATACCAGGCACATGCGTGAACGACTCCTTCATAATCATTGCGTTGGAGAGCGTGCATTGGAGCTAACTGTCGCAGAGGTAGAAAATAGCAACGATACCTATGAGAAAATGGTGAAAGTGGGGACAGAGCTGCGTGACAAAGACGGTGCAGAGGTAATAATTATGGGTTGCGCGGGCATGGCAAAGTATCGCGAAGCCCTAGAAAAGTTATTAGAAGTCCCGGTCATTGATCCAACCATAGCCGCCGCTGGAATGGCCATAAATACCGTTTTACTGGCTAATTAGCTTTTGCCACAACCTGTTTCATCAAGGCCGTATAAAATGGTCAAAAGTTGTTATTGAGATATTATCGCTATAGCATCAATTTCAATCAGCAAGTTAGGACCATCTAAACCCGCAACTTGGACCCTTGTACTGGCAGGCAGATCTTCTCCGAAATACTCCTGTCGAACTATTTGAGTTTCAGATTTAGCGGATTCTGACAAATCGGTCACGTAGCTTGTAATTTTTACAACATCACTAAGGGTCCCTCCTTCACATTCCATAATGTATTTCATTCTCTCAAAAATCACCCTCGTCTGATCAGCCATGCTTCCCTTTTCAGCACCCGTCATTTTGGCAGTTGCTCCAGCGAAGAAAAGTAAATCTCCCACCCTGACAGCGTGAAAATGGGGGGAGCCTGTCAGGGGAATTCCATCATAGTTCTTACGTTCAATAACCATTGAAGACACTCCTTAATTTCATGAACCACCTTATTGTGTAGCGTCATGACGCCATTATAGATAATCCAAAATCATGAGTGGGCACTACATTCGCTAGATGTGGT
>DJMH01000094.1:11163-11306 GCA_002435305.1 Dehalococcoidia bacterium UBA6495 | reverse complement strand
GAGTCTATTCCCGCAGCTATCACTACTTGGTCAAATTCCATTTCCTGGTCATCCAGGCGCAGAAAAACTTTGTCAGCGCTTTGGGTAATGGAATCAACAGGAGTGTTCACATAGGCTTTCCCACCAGCTTCCTGAATCTTATC
>DJMH01000094.1:0-10810 GCA_002435305.1 Dehalococcoidia bacterium UBA6495 | reverse complement strand
CTTAACAGGTAAGACGTGTCCTTCGTCAGGGGTGTAAATACCAGTATGAAATTGCCCGATTCTTAGGTTCGGTTCAAAACTGGAGAGCTCCTCCATTGATATTAGCCTCGCTGAATATCCCCATGAGTTAAGTCGTTCACACTCCGAAGCCAATCTTCGACCTTCATCAGGATCCGAACAGTAGGTGACGTTACCGCCCCAACGGAGACCAATGTCTTCACCCAAATTTTCAGAAAATCTAGGCCAACGATCCATGGAACGATAGTTTAAATCATAATAATGACGAGGTTGTTTCGAGAAGGCATTGATCCAGGCGAAAGAGTGACCACTAGCACCGTCTCCAGGCTGATTTTTATCGAATACAGACACGTCGATCCCATGTTGGGACAAGTGGAAAGCCACTGATGCGCCTACGATCCCCGCACCAATTACTGCGATTTTTCTGTTTCTCATGATTTAAGTTTTAAAAATATGTTTTTTTCACTCAACCGGGTAATAACTCGACACTCGATTTTCACATCAAGTCATCTTAAGAAAAACTGGTTCATTTAACCATTTTATCCGGTGTCAGAAGTTCATCAAATTCAATCCAATTTTCCTCAGTGAGAGTCAATAATTCTCTCCAAATTTCAAGTGACTTAGATGGTATTTCGTTCTCTTCTCGAAAAACTGATTTCAAGGCTTCGTCTGCCCATTGCAAAACCACGATATCTTTTTCTCCCGGGGTAGTACCAGGATTAAAATAAACTGAAAACTCACCACGCTGTCCAGCGCCGCTATAGGTTTCTGCGGCTTGATAGGCAAGTGTTGCTACTTTACGTGACTGACCTGGCTTTGCCTTAAATACTCTCTTTATGTGAAACATTGCTTTCTCCTGAGTACTGAAATTATCGGTTAATCCTATCATTGTCATCATGGCATGTAAGTCATTACCGGTAAATGAGTCAGAAAATTTATCCTGAACGTAAATTTCCGCCATTGGCTGCCTGCAAATAACAATTCTGCCCAGCCTGAATATCTTATTGTTTCCTCTGGAAATCCAAATTAGCTATTCTGACTCTGACAGTGTCACTGTTGCGGTAAATGATGAGCTGTATTCACTGCCTGGATTCTCTATTGTTGGTCGGTAGGCTTTGATTCGATAGAGACCAGTTTCTTTAAGAGGGTAGTCATGAATTATCGCAACACACTCAGAAACAACTCCAGCGATATAGCACCTGCTAACCTCGTTTGAGATTTCACTAATACCATTAGGTGAAATCAGTTCCACTCCTACCGAGGCATTGCCCCCAATGTTTACACTTATGTTGACTCGTTGGCCCAAAGTTCCCTGGAAACTCAGGTACCCTCCGTTGACATGGGGCTGTTTTTCATTAATTACACCTGCTTCGGTTATAAAACGAATACCATAATCCCAATCAAACCAATTTCGGGGATCGTTGTATACCGATTTTTGAAAAGGAACAACAAAATCCGAATCCATCCTCTTCGATTCACCAAAAGTTATTGGATCTGGTTCAGATTGTAGTTTCAGCAATGGGGGATCATTAGGATTGCCCGCCAGCGATTCTAATTGTGTTTGTACCCTACTATTATTAGGTCCTCTACCCGAACCAGGCGTTGCTGATGGGTTTGTATCAGAGATATAGATCTCAAGTCTATAATTGCCAATGTTCTCCCCAAATAAGGGGCGATCGGCAATGCCTCGTGCCCTGACCGTATAAACACCATCCTGTTCCAACTGATGACGAATCCCTAAGAAGCTGGGCCAAGTTTGGCCGCCACCTGGACGGTAAGGAGTGAGTGCTACACAATTTGGGTGTGGGTCAACCATCCAGTCGGCAAGCGGCAAATCGGCAGGACACCGGCCAATTAAAGCTGGTTCCACATTTTCTGCAACAACAACTGTTCCCATTTGATTTAAAGAAATGGTGTATGGGCCAGAGGTTTTGTAGAGATGAGCTCTATCCATTTTCTTATGCCAATCATATGCCCCACTACCCCCCAAAGCTCGAGCATTTATCGTATACCATCCCGTCTCTTGCAGAACCCAGGGCCTGGTCTCACGCCCGCCGCCCAGCTCCTCATCCACAAAAACCAGATCTATTTCCACCGCTGAACCAGATCCCGGTCCCTTATTGGAGAACACTTCAGTAACACCATTTGGGGATATCAGTTCTATAAAGGGGTCAATACATGCAACACGAAGGTAGCAGTCACTACTACCAAATTGCCACTCCTCATCAGGCTCCATGGAAATCACTACCGATTCTCCACGAATACCATAGAAGAGATATGAGTCAACTTCAGCTGCTACGGATATTTCAGCACCCCTAGTTTCCCCATAAACAATAAGTGACCCGACCGAACCAGCGGGCAAAATATCTGGTCTCTCCGAGATATTAGGGGCTGTAGAAACACTATCGACTTGAAGAGTATATACAGGTGTAGAGTAACCAAGTCCTTTAACTCGGATTATATGTGGACCTGTTTGCCTTATCACCAATTTATCAATCCGTTGAGCCCCGTCTTCAGAAAAATTATAGAGGCTTGCCATTGTTACCGGCGCAGCCTCAAGGACCGAACCAGTCCAATTGGCCCCAGGGCACTCAGGAAAGGTATAGGGATAGCAATCTTCCGGGTTGTTAGATGGACCGAAAGCTTCCAAAAGAAGCGGCATCAATTCGGTTCCAGGCATGATTTTAGTAACTATACGAATTACCTCACCGGCTGTTCCCATATACTGCCAATCATCAGTTTGCTTAGGTTCTGAAATCGAGTTACCTCTGATTTCCCCGGCCTCAATTTCCCCAGCAGAACAAAATCCGTAAAAGCACGAGATATCAGAGTCAACTGATACCGCGGGGTTTTCAGGTACTAGGTTTGCTAGTTCAATATTCGCTGCATGCGGATCGTTTGGTGCCACAAGTTCTAGAATTGGGTCCAGCCCCCCAGACCAAGCGGCATCCATCAAGATCTCCACCCATTGGCCAGAGAGACCATTGAATGTCCATTCATCAATTTCACCGTCAATTGAAATGTCACTCATTGTGCAGCCTGATATGTCCTTTCGGTCATACCTCCAACTGCAGTTATAAATATTTTCTGTGTGATATCCCCCTGACTCAGCAATAGTGCTTTCCCAATTCACCGATCTAACGTAGGGGACATATTTGTTTTCAGGGTCAGGTTGAGGAATTGTAAATTCATTCAATTTTAAAGGTGTGCTTTCATTCCCTTCAGAATCAGTAAAAGTTAAAAGACAGTCCGAATACACTTTTGGTGTTAGTGGCGCAATCTTTATGTCATTGCTGCCCGCGCTAACAACGACTGGCTGCCCTGAGCACTGACCGCTCATGGATACAGTGCCGTCAGAGGTAGATTCAATCGAGACATCTACCCCGCTGGCTGCCAAATCCAGAGAGAGAGAGGTCTCGGTTAGTTTAGCCTCTTCCTTTCACTGATCAGGTACTTCCTGAAATCTGAAGTAACCATAGGCCTGCATTTCATCCCACATTGCACCGGATGCAAATTGGACCTGCCCTTCTCTCACGTGATCTTTGTAAGTCATCGACTCCGGGGTCTGATGTTTTTCTACGTTGTACGTAAATGTAGCGGTATCGCCAAAAGTATATCCGGCAAGGTTATCTATATTCCCACTCGATGAAGCACTTTGTATTCCAGTTTTTATATCCCCTACGAGCTGGTCAAATGAAAGGGTAACGGTAGCAACCCGGCTGCCACCACCAAAATTTGGATCTTCAGCAAATGGTGCGATTTCCAGTACCGGCAGTTCTATGGTAGTGGGCATTTTAGACAAGTCATCTTCGTAATTAGCCCCATATGGTAATTGTGGTGAGTACCACCATGGGAATATGTTGTATATCCCAGGTGAACGGCCGTGAGTAGCATCATTAGAATCATTCCCCGATGTAATACTTGGAATGCTAGGGTAATACTCTATTATGTCTGAATGATTTCCATTTTGGAACAAGAATCCAAAGTCGCACTTAGGTAGGTTAGTAAAGTACTGTTTGCAAACATCGGTTCGTACTTTTTGCTCTGTTTTATCCCATTTCCATATTGCTATTCCGCCCGGAAAGGCGCCAGGATTATCAGTAAAATTAACTGTGTCGGAGTTAACATATATTTGGGAATCATAACCGGTAGACCCGTACAGCTCTAGCAGATAATACCCTCTAACCAATCGAGTATCTCTCTCTATGATTGCTGGCACTTTGATTATGTTGAACCCTGATGAATGTGATTTGCTATACATAGCAGCGGTACCGCTGGGTGCATTATCAGAACTGTTGTCTATATAAGAGATCAAATCTGAATCGTCAAACAATTGATCCGGATCTTCAAATTCTGATTTAACCAGGCTCCAAGCCGTAAAAGGCGGCCACTGTTTACCAAAGCTATGACCACTTCGATCACCCATAATATCTAGAGGTCCTGTTTTGTTCGGGCCTGGTGAACCTGTGTAATAGTAGTCTGGCAATCCAAAATATGCGTGGCCCAATTCATGGCCCCACGTCCTGTGAGTCTCTTCGTGTGATATATCGAGTGCTGTCTGCTGAGACCCCGTGGGCGGCGATGCCATTCCTATTGTGGACCAAGGAGAAGAGTCAGGACCACCGACCCCCCAGACATAAATGGGAGTTATATTCCTAAAATAGTGTTGACCGTTGCCTAATTTATCCTGCTCACCTCCTATCCCAAAATTAGAAATCGTCGCTTCTCTAGTAGGTAGATAGGGAGCCAACAAATTATATGATCCATTTTTGTGGGTTATATTTCTATACCTGAATCGATCGAACAAGAGATCCATTTCTGCTCGTAGCGTGGTATCTTGGTCGTAGTCAGGGCAACCTGAAAAAGCTTTCAATCCTTCTTTTTCAAAATGACGTCCACAATTCCCCCCAATGTACGGTTTATTTCTATCTATTTGGAAGGATTTAACGACATGACCAGCCCGGTCGCGAATTGGAGATACCACGAATTTACCAGAGCTCATCGAGTCAAAATAGTGACTTGGTTTGTCTTCTTCCATACCGTAAAGAAGCTCATCAATCTCATCTAATGTTAGACAAAGAGATTCTCCAATCCTATTTGCGATTTTTGGTTCTTGAGCTCCTCTACATTCTGAGTCGCTGTAAGTAACCAAAAGAGGTATTGTAAATCTTGTCATCTCTGCTGTGGTGAATGTCCATGAATTAACATCACCTATCAAACCTGATAGTTTTTGGAGGTTACCTCCAGCTAACTCGACACCTGAATCTGAATTAACGGAAACCTTGTATGTGGTATTGCCGTACAAGGGCACTTCCGGAATGAAACTAAGTATCTGACTAGAGGTCTCTCCCAACTGCTTTGTTTGTCCAGTTACTGGCGTTAATTGTGAATCCTCACATACTGCATCAAAACATTCATACAAAGAAAAAGCGCCATCAAGATTTCTAATAGTCAAATTATCAGATGAGGATATTCGTATTCCAATCTCAGGATCCCATGGAACTTTGTCTTGTGCGGGTGAAGGCAAAGAAGCAGCAGCTACGTCAAGGAATGCCAAATTGACAGTTATCTTAACTATCGCTGTAACAGGGTGTCCTCCTTGTCCGTCATCCAATGAATACTCGAACGAATCGTCGGAGCTAGATCCCCCGTGGGTATACGTCAAATTTGATCCATCCATAGCTACTGAGCCATATTCAGGGCTTGTCACTATTTCGACCTGTAATTCTGGTCCATCGGGATCAGTATCAGAATCGACTACATCCACATTTACAGAATTCCCTTGATCAACATCTAATGAATAATTCAATGCAAGTGGAATATCGTTAACGGGGGCTACATTAATCGTCATTGTGCCCCGACCAGTTCCTCCGTCCTCCTGAACTAGTTCATAATTAAATGTGTCCTGTGTTGTCTCGGAACCGTCATGCGTGTATTGCAAATGGTATCCGGTAATTTCACCTGTTTCGCTATCGACAATGGGTTTGTATATGTATGATCCATTGGAAGGCTGAATAGCTGTTGGATCCGTATAAAAGATAGAGTCCTCTCGGGTAGGCCTCAGGATATCCGATTCGGGATCTAATTGCTCAGGGGTGAACCCCGACAAAACTCCAGTCACAGGGATATGCACTGTTTCCCCTTCGTCAACCGAGGCCGTGACATTCTGAGGAGTTGGAACAGAATTTGTTATTTCTACCACTACATTAACGTTTCCGGAAGCTTTAGCTCCAAATTCATCACGAACAGTGTATGTGAAAATATCAGATGCATCTCTGAATCCCGTGTGGCTGTATTTAACCGAGTCCTTATCCAAAATCTCAACTGACCCATAGTTACCTTGCGTCACTGAATCAATAGGACTTGAAGTAGGAATCCCGGTCAGGACATATTTGCTAGTAGCACCCTGCTGGGTTTGAATATTCTGTTCCAAAGCAACTGGAAATTTGTAATCCGTTGTAAGGTCCACAACGACCGTCCCAACTGCAGAAAGACCATTCTCATCTGATAATGTGTAAGTGAAGGTATCCTGACCACTGAAATTTCCTAGATGAGTTGAGTAGTATACGACCCCGTTTGCGATTGACCCACAGAATGTATCATCACATAACACTACGTTTGCCGTTTCACTAAGATTAAGAGTCTCTCCAGGGTTTATGGAGGAACCATTGATATGTGTTATTTTTAAATCGTGTCCATCCACGTCGGTATCGTTAGTTGTGAGTATAATGGGTGAGGCACCACCCGACTGGATTGAAATCGAATCGTCAACAGCCACAGGAGCACTATTTGGTTTTAGGTAAGTCAGTGTCACCCACATCCTTACGTCGAGAAGTTCTCCATCTTCACCTTTTACTGTGGCAGTGAAAGAATCCACGGCATTTGAAGAACCGTTATGAGTATAATAGATCTCCCCATCAACTACGGATGCAGTCCCATGTTCTGGAGTTGAAACCCCCACATAACCACCTTCTATGACGGTAATAAGTAGTGATTCAGACACACTTTCTTTTGCTGATGAAACCGCAGACTTTGCAATTGCCTCAGCCTCAGCCGCCTCTCGAGATTGTCTGGCCAGATCTTCTTGAGCAGCTTTTTCTGCAATACTCGCTGAAAGAGCATCCAACTCAGCCTTGACGGCTGTTGCAGAACGCTGCGCTAATTCAGCTCTGGCTGCCTGTGCTCCAACCTCCGCCTTTGCTGCAGATTCAGCATTTTTCGCCAATCTAGCCAGGGTTTCAGCCTCAGCTAACCGTGTTGTTTGAGATTCAGTCGCCGCTCTTTGTCTTTCTGCTAAGGCCTCCAATCTCGCTTCGGTCATTTCAAGTATTCGGTCTGACTCTGCCTTACTTTCTCGAAGTTCCCTCAATTCGGCTTCCAGTTCTGCGACCCTATCTTCAGCAGTTTGGGTCGCTTCATAGGCCGCATTTGAATCGGCTGCAACCTTTTCCAAGGACTCGATATCATTAACTACCATTTCATCCAAATTCTCAGATAAATCAGTTAGTTCTTCCAGTTTATACTTTGCATCATCCCTGGCTCGTTTTGCTATACCCAAGGCCATATCAGCCCCTGCAGAAGCCCTTTCCGCCTCTTCAGCGACAATAGAGGCTAAGTCAGCTTCCCTTTGTTCCCTGCCAGCATGATATTCAGCTATCTCGGCAGCTTCTGCCAATTCAGCTGTCGCGGCGGCTGCGGCTAACTCACCCGAGGCCGCGAGCTCAGCTTCGATCCTCATTAAATTGTCAGTAATCGAATTCAAAATGGACCTTTCTGGGTTGCCTGAGATTGTAAGGTGATAATCTCCTGTAGATTTCCCTCCGTAACCTCTCGCAATCGCCAAATGAACCCCGTCCTTTTCAGCAACATAGGTGATCTGTGCGTCCTGACCCACATAATCGTCGCTGTAAGCGACTCGTACACCGTCAGGATCAAGCAAAGTTAAAATAGGGTCCAAATAGGTGATCCCGTCTAGAGCGATAACCAGGGTATCTCCCTTCAAAACTGGAATCTCCCAAATGTCTTCGTCGGTACCAATCTGTATTTCACCGTAGGAAACACTCAAACCTGAGGCATCAGTTTCCGCGATTTTACCCCCATCGTTATCTACATATGCACCTTCAAAAAAAAGTGTCAATTCATAAGGCCCGAAAGCGAGACCATATCCTCTTGCTACGACTGTGTACTGTCCGGATTCAGGAAGCACAGTGACAATACCGGCATGTACGCCGTTGTAATCATCATTGGAGGCAATTTCCTCACCATTAGGGCCTTCCAGTAAAAGTAAAGTGTCTATAGTAGTTATCGCACCGGGCGCAGTTTCCAAGTGTATTTCTGCGGTGTGACCTTTCTCACCTTGAAATGTCCATTTGTCTACGTCGGGGGCAGGAGTATCAAGTTTCCCTGAAACTTTATAAATGACCCTAGATTCCGGTGGTGATGGCATCTCAATAGCCCCACCATCGTCTTCACCACCAATAGCTCTACCAAGGGCAGTATCGCATGCGACTAACGAGAGTAAAAAGATACTGAGTACCAGAAAAAGGAAATATCTCATTATTGAATTGAACCTAGCGATGCTTCCCACTAAATTTCGAACCTGTTCTTTCAAGTATTCTGACGAACTAAACCAACCCTACTGATTCATAGCTGATTTTATAACCAAAGTGAAATTTTGAACAGGGTGGTTCCACCTGTAACCTATCACGAAATTCACTTACGAAAACAACCAAAATAGCAAGCTGTTTACTAAAGTTTTCCTACTAAATCACTCAGAAGTTGCTTGCTCCGCATTACAGAATCATCGAGTTTTGGGCCAACAGGGAATATTTGAACTGCAATATCAGTAGCCCCAGCATCAGAGTAGTCTTTCAACATGGCCTCAACTTCTCTCTCATTACCAATAAGTGCCATTTCGGCGGAACTTTCAACACCTTCTCGGTCAAGCATCGCCCTGTAGCTGGGTAACTGCCCGTATCTACCGAAGTATTTATCAGATTGTTCAAAAGCTGCTTCACGATCATCAGTAACCGCAAGTGGAACGGCGGCAATCACTCTTGGCGTCTCTCGTCCAGCCTCTCGAGCGGCATCGTTTATAGTGGGCACAATATGAGTCTTCAAGGTCTCTACACCAGTCATCCAGGTAATAGTCCCATCAGCTAACTGTCCAGCGGTCTTTAGCATTCGTGGGCCTAGTGCAGCCAACAAAACAGGAATCTTAGGAAGTGATGGCATTGTTAATTCAATGTTCGCACTGAACATTTCCCCCTGGTAATCTACTTTCCCTTCTCGAGCCAAGGATTGAACGATCTGAAGGTATTCGTACATGTGTCTCCAAGGCCTCTGAAACTTCATACCTAGACGGTTTTCTACTACCGGCTTGTGGCTAACACCTATTCCTAATGTGAATCTTCCATTTGCCACCTTTTGTACTGTTATGGCCTGTTGCGCCATTGCTATTGGATGCCTCAAAAAAGTAGGAGTTACCGCAGTCCCTATTTCAATGCGGGTCGTCTGCTCAGCCGCCAAGCACAGCATCGACATGATGTCCACATCCATTATGTGTGCTGCCCAAAAACTGTCGAAACCGGCTTTTTCGGCTTCGACAATTTGGCTAATTTGACGTTGTAAAGTTCCAGCTGAACCTGCACCACCGATAAAGAGCCCTATTCTCAAGATGAATCTCCTTTTTTTCTTATTACTTTCCCAGACTGGACGGAAAGAAAAACAAAATCGTCACCAGTGCAGGAAAAATAGATACCACATTCTTTGCCTTTCCGAAAAAAGGTTTCCCCTAGACTACTACCAAAACCGGTAACAACCATTTTTATAAAATAAAAGCAATTTATTTCCCAATCCAATGCTCATAAAAATTGTTAAGCTGCCTGGCGTTTTTGATACGTATCACGGGGGTGTTTGGTGGAATATATTCAGAAAACTTCGCCTCACGTTCAAAAAACTCCTTGCGGTTCGTTATGTACCACCACCAAAGAGCGTTTCTGCTAAAAAAAAGCCGCCAAGTTTCTATGTTATCGCCACACACCTTAGTTCTGTCTATTAATCTCTTACACGATCTTACAAGTATGCGGCGAAAAATCAAAAACCAAGGTAAGTCCAACCAAATTACCATGTCAGCCCTCGAGGATACATAATCCTGTAATTTCGCTTTGTAATTCCCATCTACGAGCCATTTTTCCCCAGAATCTTTCAGAGCCTTTGAGACGATTTGCTTAAAGTCCTCAGGTTCTCTTTCCACCCAATCGGGTAAAAAATGAAGATAGTCTAACTCTATATTTTTGTAGGCATATTTGGCAGATAGAGCTTTGGCAAGAGTTGTCTTTCCTCCACCTCCAATCACACTTATTTTTTGCCCTAAAGGATGGGTAAAATCCACAACATTCATATCTTTGTACTAATCCAGTAATCCAGGTTGCCCAGTCAATTTAAGAAACCGGATACATCAAAACTTGAATCGGTCTAAAAAGGGAACAATACGGAAGTATGTAGTCTTGAGAAATACTCAATGCTACGGGTCAGATTATTTCTATCTGGCCGTTTCTTGAGAAAGAGCCCTTGCAGGAAATCCACTGGTCCTACAACGGCTCAATCCTCTAATCTAACTACAAATATCCATAGGGATTTACAAATTTAGTCCCTATTAATCCCACTAAGCCCGTTCCCTATTCCCTGCAAAGCCCATGTAGGCCAGGGCATAGTGAAGAATTTAAATCCCTTTTCAACGTAGAAATTAGGATCCATCTCCGGTGGAATGAAATACATACCTGGAACGACT
>DJMH01000088.1 GCA_002435305.1 Dehalococcoidia bacterium UBA6495 | reverse complement strand
CGAGCCGATCATGGGACTCTCTATCTGAATGCATACGGTCAATCTCAAAAAGAAGTTCTGGCACACCATCTCCTGCATCAGCTCTAGTTTTGAGGACCGGTGGTAAGCTCACAGCGTGATTTTCGGAAAGCTGTAGGGCACCCCTGACATCTTTGACCATTCTATCAGCGCCGACCCGATCAGATTTATTAACCACAAATATATCAGCTATTTCCATCAGCCCAGCTTTCATTGTTTGTATGGAATCCCCCGATTCAGGAACAAGAACAACAATAACTGTGTCCGAAATCTTCATCACATCCAGTTCAGTCTGTCCCACTCCTACAGTTTCTAACAAAACCATATCGAAACCAAATGCATCAAGCAAGGTAGTAATTCCATAAGTTGAAGCGGACAATCCACCACCCGATCCTCGACTACTTATGCTTCTGATAAACACACCCGGGTCAGCGTAATGCGATTGCATTCTTACTCTATCACCGAGAACAGCCCCTCCGGTGAAAGGGCTACTTGGATCACACGCAAGTATTGCAACTGTCCGGCCCGTGTCTCTAATAATGGAAACCAAAGCCGAAGAAAGAGTACTTTTACCTGCTCCTGGAGGGCCTGTTATCCCGACAATGTGATTTCTCCCAACGGCATCTTTTATTTCAGGGTAGACAGAGGCTAGTATCTGTGGATCTGATTCGACTAATGTGATTAATTTGGAAAGAGCTCTTATATTGCCATCAAGTAGTCGGTTGATCTCTTCATGTGGGTTATCAAGATTAGCCATATTGTCTGAGTTCCATGTCATTAAAAGGGGCTATTAAAGGAAATGATCGAAAGTATTGTCGGATAATTCAGCCGGTATTATTTAACTTGTTAAGTACATTTACTGTCTTGATCGCTGAGATCGCACAACTTTCACCCTCATTACCTTTGCGGCCGCCACACCTATCCAAGGCTTGTTCTACATTGTGGGTCGTCAAAACTCCAAACATTACGGGAATCCGATTATCTAGGGCCACTCTGGAAATACCTTCCGCTGCCCCTTGTGAAACATACTCATAGTGATCCGTTTCACCTTTAATTACTGCCCCTAAACATATAACAGCATCATGATTACCAGAGGATGCCATGTCATCTGCCACTAGGGGAATCTCAAATGAACCGGGTACCTTGGCAATGGTTATGTCACTCTCTGATACCCCATTTTCTAACAAAGCTGATTTGGCACCGTCCAATAATTTTAATGTAATGAAATCATTAAACTCGGCGACGACAATACCGAACCGCATACCAGTTCCGTTCAAATCACCCTCAATCACCGGAGCCATCTCCCGGAGCATTCTCAATAGGATCTAAAATATGTCCCATCCTTTCCCTTTTTGTTTCCATATAACGCGTATTTTCTTCAGTGGGGGGGGCAATTATCGGTATCCGCTCCACAACCTCCAAGCCGAATCCTTCCAACCCAACTCTTTTGGTGGGATTATTTGTCAAGAGCCTCATTTTTTTTATGCCAAGATCCTCCAAAATTTGGGCACCTATTCCGTACTGCCTAGGATCTGGTGCAAATCCCAGCATCACATTAGCCTCCAAGGTGTCGTACCCCTCGTCTTGAAGGGCGTAGGCCTTCAATTTATTGTGAATCCCAATGCCTCTACCTTCCTGTCTCATGTAAAGGAGCACTCCACTCCCATATTTTTCAATTGCCTCAAGAGCCAGTTCAACTTGGTATCCACAGTCACACCTCTTGCTTCCAAACACATCACCCGTTAAACATTCGCTATGAACTCTCACTAATACTGGGTCGTTTTGGCTGACGTCTCCTTTTACAAAAGCGACATGCTCTTGCGCATCTACCACACTGCTATAGGACACTGCAGTGAATTCCCCATACTCTGTTGGCACTCTTGCTTCTGCTACCCTTTCAATTAGTCTCTCGTGCCGTCGACGATACAAAATCAGATCCTCTACGCTGACAATCTTTATATCGTGTTGTTGAGCAAATTCTTCTAATTGAGGCATCCTTGCCATATGACCATCATCTGCCATTATTTCGCAAATCACAGCAGCTTCTCTTAGCCCGCCTAACCTGCAAAGATCTATCGAGGCTTCAGTCTGCCCAGTCCGTTTTAAAACCCCACCCTCGACATACCGCAGCGGGAAAATATGTCCAGGCCGACCCAAATCTTCTGGTTTTGTTTCGTCATCTACAAGAGTTCTAATAGTATTAGATCTATCCAATGCCGAAATCCCAGTGGTGGTTCCTATCAACGAATCTACAGATACAGTAAAGGCAGTACTTAATCTTGCGGTGTTGTTCGAGACCATCAGCGGCAAATTTAATTTATCTAAGTGTTCCCCCAGCATTGGCACACATATTAAACCTTTGCCGTATGTGGCCATGAAATTAATAGCTGCCGGAGTCACCATTTCTGCAGCCATCGTTAGATCGCCTTCATTCTCACGATCTTCATCATCGATAACGATGACCATCTTGCCGTTTTTTATATCATCTATGGCTTCTTCTATCTTGGATAATGGCATGGATATGTATCCTTCCCAATAAGATCAATCCAAGTTAATACTGGCTTGATTCCCAGTGGAGAGTTTTTCTATATATTTTCCTATTATGTCGGTCTCTATATTTACAGAGTTACCTACTCCTTTGTATCCCAAAACTGTATTGTCTCGAGTGTAGGGTATCAATGCTATGGTAAATGTATTTTCGTCACAGTTTACAACCGTGAGACTAGCACCGTCCACGCAAACAAACCCTTTTTCCACAATGTATCTAGATAAATTCTTTGATATTTGAAATTCTATAAGCCACGCGCTTCCCTCTTGTACGTATGCAGTTATTTGAGCAGTTCCATCCACATGACCTTGAACAATGTGTCCCCCAAGACGCCCTCCAAGTTGAGCCGATCTTTCCAAGTTAACCTTGTCTCCTACTGAAAGATCTCCTAAATCAGTACGGCGTAGAGTTTCGGGTACAACATTGACTTTAAATAAATTTTCTTCAATGCTGACTACTGTAAGACAAGCACCATTCACAGAAATACTGTCCTTAACGCCGAGATCATCCATAACGATCGAGGATTCTATCCATATATCAGTCTGGCTGATAGATGAAATAACTCCAAGTTCTTCTACTAGACCGGTAAACATCAATCTCCTTTTTCACAGTATCCTGATATTAAAACATCGGGCCCGATGAATTCTCTCGAGACATTAACCAGTGAGTACTTTTCCGACATTACATTTGCTCCTCTTCCTCCCACTGCGCTTAAACTCAATTTTCCTCCAATAATACTTGGAGAAATAAAAGCCACCACCTTATCTACTAAACCTTCGTCAAATAAGGACCCAAGTAATTCCGACCCTCCCTCCACCAATACTGAGGAAACAGGAATATTCCCTAAGTATTTTAAAACCGAGGTTAGATCAACTCTTGCTTCCTTACTAGGAAAAGCCTTGATTTTGACATTTTGCAGATTGTCTGGAAGTTTGAAGTCTTGGGTCGAGGCAACTAAAGTAGTTCCTTTTTCCAAAAACAAGGCACTTTTCTCAGGAATACGCCCAGACGAATCAATTATGACTCTCAAGGGTTGTCTCTCAATTTTTTTTTCATTCAACCTAACTGTCAACCGAGGGTCATCGGCTATTACAGTGTTCACTCCGACCATAATAGCGTCTGACTCAAATCGCATAAAATGAGCTCGTGCCCTAGATTCTTCACTGGTTATCCACTTAGCGTCTCCGGATGAGGTTGCTATCTTGCCATCTAAACTAACAGCAAATTTTGCAGTAATTAAAGGGGCCCCTGTCTTCGACAATTTAATATGGGCCTCCAAATCAACCTCAGCCGCTTTTTCACCAATACCCAATACAACTTCTATACCCGCTTCTTGTAACCGGCCAATACCTTTGCCCCACACCCTTTTATCAGGGTCTTTAATGGCAATGTAGACCTTAGAAATCCCCGATTCAATAATTGCTTCGGTACAAGGAGGAGTTCTACCAAAATGGCAACAAGGTTCCAAAGTAACATATAAAGCAGCTTTTTCTGCACCATCTCCCGCTGCAGTTATCGCCATCACTTCAGCATGTGGAGACCCAGGTATTCCCGTAAACCCCTCTGATAATACCTGTCCGTTTTTTTCTAGGACAGCCCCAACAGGGGGGTTGGGGTTGGATATGCCTCGGGCCTTTTTACCAACAGCTAGAGCGATGTCCATATATGACATGGATCACCTTCTTTGGAAATCCTGATGCACTTTGCTTGCAGTTGGATCTGTTTGCCCTTGATATTTGCTGCCCAACTGTGGCGAACCATAGGGATATTCCGCTGAAGTGGTTAGGCGCACATAAGACAATTGGCCTATTTTCATGCCGTAATACAAGGTTATCGGCAAATTAGATACATTACTCAGTTCAAGTGTTAGATGTCCTTTAAAGCCAGGATCTACATAGCCTGCCGTAGAATGTATCAATAATCCCAATCTACCAAGCGAGCTCTTGCCTTCTACTCTTGATACAAGATCGTCAGGCAATTCTATATGTTCGAGAGTACTACCGAGTACAAATTCTCCTGGATGAAGCATAAATGGTATATCGGCTTCGATCTCCAATTTTTCTGTCAAAGCCTCAGCACTCTGCCTAACGTCTATATAAGGCAATCTAGAATTCCGAAAAACAAGGAAGGTTTTGTCGAGATGAACATCAATACTTGCAGGCTGAATAGCATTTTCCCCCAGAGGCTCCACAACTATCCTGCCAGCAGCGATCTCCTCCCTTATTGTTCGGTCGCTAAGTACCATTGTTGGTCTCCGTAATATTAAATCCTGATTCTATCAATACTTGAGAAATTTCCCGAAGACGTTCCATTCAGAGTCACTGCAAGTATCACTTAATCGCAAACAATGTATTTACAGTCAGACTGATCTCCAACTGGCCGCTATTTATTGAGGTAGTCGGTGCAGCAGCCATCATCATCCTCATACCATAATCAGCCTCATATGGAGACTGAATAGAGCCAGATCCCATCTCATCTAATGAGATTATGGGGCCCAACTCGACATTGGTCAAAAGAGCATATTCTTGAGCTTTGTTCACTGCCTCTTCCACTGCCATCTTTCTAATCGTTGTTTTGTACGGACTAGGATCATCAACAGTAAAATCAACACCATTAATCCGAACATAATCACCCCCTGCATCCGCAGCACTATCAATTATTTCCCCCACTTTATCCACTTCAAAAATTTTAGCTTTTACAGTGTTACTTACCGTGTACCCGGTAAGCACTTGGGTACCGACCCGTTTACCGTTAATTATCGTTTCCTCGTAGTCATATCTAGGGGAAATGCTGAACCTGGTTGTTTGGATATCCTTCTCTTCTACACCAAGTTTCTTTATGGTTGAGATTACTGAATCCATAGCTATAGATGCTTCAGATCTGGCGTTACTAACCTTACCTGCAAACACTTCGACCCCAATATCGAGTACCGCAACATCCGGCTCCACGGATATCGTCCCCGTACCCGAAACCCTTATCCCACCTTGCACCTCATTGACGCTTAAAGAATCTGAATTGGCAACACCCTTTACAGTTCCTCCGTCTGCAAATGTGGAGGAGGAAGCATAAACAGGAGACAAGGCTGTTGGTTCTAAGGGCGCAACATTCCTATCGGTGATCGGGTCATTACTGGAGCAGGCCAAACTCGTAATTATTATCAGCAGGGTCGAAACAATCAGCTTGTTCATCTGGTCACCTGTAAATAATGCATTTAGGACAAATACTAACCTCTTAAAGGATACAACTATCCGGATTCAAAAAACCTGTTTTGTCACCGGCTTCTTGTATTAAAAGATATAATTAGATGCTATGTACATTTATGAGAGAAAAATTCAAAGGGCAATTCGCGAAATTATTGAAACATCAATATTGGCTATGTTTGTCTTTTCTATTTTGTATATTTCGATTCAAAATTACCAAGTCGAAGGCTCCAGCATGACCCCAAATATCAACCAAGGCGATTGTGTCATAGCCAGTAAAGCTGCCTACTGGAAAATATCAGAAACCCACTTTGGAATTTTCTCAGAAAACAACACTCCTATATTAAAAAGCAGATATTTATTTGGAGATCCAGATATAGGCGATGTCATAGTGTTCACCTATCCAAAAGACCCGAATCGCCATTTCATAAAAAGAGTGATAGGTAAGGAAGGAAATAGCATTCATATCAATGATGGTGAGGTTTTCTTAAATGGTGTTTTATTGGATGAACCATATCTCGACCCCTCGTTAACCGATAGTTCCAATTGGGGCCCAAATGTTGTAGGAATAGGAGAATATTTCGTCCTGGGTGATAACAGAAGAGCAAGCAATGACTCTAGAACTTGGGGAACAATTTCGGCCGAACACATAATAGGAAAATACCTTGG
>DJMH01000039.1 GCA_002435305.1 Dehalococcoidia bacterium UBA6495 | reverse complement strand
AAGAGGGACTCTCGGTTTTGCGGGGGCAAAAGGGTTTGTTGTTTGTATCACCATATTTAATACCTCTCATCACCATGTATTCCTAAAAATTAATACACGCTGCTATTTAGTTGAGTCTCCAGATTTTTTGTTAAAACAGGCAGAGGGGTTCATCTATTTCAACATGTTTCTATACTATTGTTAGGTATTTTCTTATACTTGTCAAAAAAAAGTCAAGTGTTTATATCTAATTTTTTGTTTAATTTTGTATTAATTCAGTGGTTTTATAGTGTCATATTAGGAAAATTTCTTGAATTCTATTTTTTAAAACCTCTTTTTTTCCTTCCCTATTATTTCTACAAACACAAAAATTTTAGGGGTGAAATATAAAATACAAATAGAATTGACACCTATTGGTAAGCGTTGCTATATTGACCCAGTTTGGCTCTTTCAATAAGGGCTACGTATAATTAGTCTAGACAAATAATTTGACTATTAATAATTAGGAGTAACCCATGTCTTTAAACATCATTGTCTGTGCCAAACAGGTAATGGACCCAGAAACTCCACTGTCTGCCTTTAATGTTGATGAGGCAGCTAAGAGAGTCGTCCCAGCCCAGGGCATTCCACCTGTGGTTAACGGGTTCTGTGAAAACGCAGTAGAGGCGGCTTTGAAAATAAAAGAGGCCGCTGGTGATGCCACTATCACAGTAATATCCGTGGGGAACGATTTTGTGATGGATGTTATGAAAAAGCCCCTATCCATGGGTGCCGATCAAATGATTCTAATTCAAGATCCTGCTGCTGAAAATCTGGATGCATTAGGCACCGCAACCGTACTTTCGAAGGCTATTGAGAAAACAGGAGAGGCAGATATTATCATTTGCGGACAACAAGCATCGGATTGGGACAATGCTCACGTGCCTCTCGGAATTTCAGAAATGCTAGGAGTAGCCTGCCTATCAGAGGCCAGGAGCATAGATTTAGGCGACGGAACCGTCACGGTAGCTAGTTCACGTTCAGACGGATATGAAGTGTTCGAGGCCCCTTTACCATGCCTTATTACGGTCAATAATGAGATAGGTCAACCAAGATATCCCACCCTAAGGGGAATCATGCAAGCAAGTAGAAAGACTCCTGAAACATGGACTTTAAATGATCTAGATCTCTCGGAGTCAGATGTGTCTCCGGCTTTGACCCTATCTGAACTCTTCGTGCCTGCTAGCGATAGGGAATGTCAAATTATAGAAGGGGAAGATGAAGCTGACTCTGGAAGGTTGCTAGCACTTAAACTACGAGAAGAGAAAATAATATAACTATCAGGATTTTTCATAATTGACACGGAGTTCATATAATGTCAGAAATAATCATATTTGCCGAAATAGATGGTGACGGCCTACACTCAACGGCCGGCGAACTGATATCAGCCGGAAAGAAAATAGCGGCTGATTCAGGAAACGTCGTCTCTGCAACTTTAATCGGAGGCAATCAAGATTTAGCTTCTCAAGCGATCTCATTGGGTGCTGACAAGGTATACCTAGCCAACGATGATGCTATTCAGGAAGGCGTGGCAGATGCCTACTTGGCAGCTCTACATAAAATTTGCATTTCCGCTGAACCTACAGTGGTTCTCACCTCTAAAACACCTATTGGACGGGCCGTAGGGCCAAGATTGGCATATAGGCTCGGGTCCGGAATCGCTCAAGACTGCATAGATATTTCTGTAGACGGTGATTCCGGAAGAGTCACAGCCACCAGACCGGTCTATGGTGGAAATGCCATGGCTAAGTTTACTTTTGCAGATAAGGACCCTCAGGTCGTCATTATGAGATTGAAAGCATTCGAAGCAGCGGAACCTGACTCTTCAAGGAGCGGAGAGGTTATTGAGTTTGAAATATCGCTTGATGAGTCTGATATTAAATCTAAATTGGTCGAAACAGTCAAAGAGGAATCTGAAGGGGTTCGACTTGAAGATGCAGCAGTGATAATAGGAATGGGACGTGGGCTAGGTGGTCCAGAGCCGTTCTCGCAACTTGAGGAATTAGCGAAAGTTTTCAACGGGGCTGTCGGGGCGTCCAGAGCGGTATGCGATGCCGGTTGGTTGGATCACTCTTACCAAATTGGTTTAACGGGGAAAACGGTCACACCTGACGTTTACATAACAGTCGGCATATCTGGCGCTAGTCAGCATATGGCTGGTTGCTCCTCATCCAAAAATATAGTGGCAATAAATAAAGACGGCGATGCCAATATTTTTAAAGAAGCGAGCTTTGGGGTGGTAGGCGATTGGGAAAAAGTATTGCCGGCCTTCACTGAAACAGCAAGAGAATTACTTGAGTCTTAGCAACAATTGACAATTAGGCCTAATTGAATTATTGGGATCTTAAACATGGCAAAAACTTGTGAATGGAAATAATTTTCAAGACGATATCGAGGAAATTAAAAACACCCTTTTAGAGGCTGATGTAGTATCACTTTTTTTTCCATACTTCGGGAAAACTGTCCTGATCGATATACGTTCCAATGAAACCGACGGTCCTGCCCTAATCTTGACGGAAATGGTTAGAAGCCCAAGGGAAAGGATTCGAAGCATGGAACAACTAAGGCCAGGATTTAACGATCCTGAAAAAATGGTTCTCATCCCATGGGTACGATATTTAGAAACATTGATCGATAGTGGAATTTGGAGCGTCGTTATTAAGAAATTAGAAGAGGCAAGCTTCATTGATCCAAGAGTCTCCGCCGATGAGATCTTAGAAAAACTCCGAAATCTAGAACACAGCGAGCTTGCGGACGCAGTAAATGGACCATCCTACAAAACAATATGGTCCAAACCCGAACAACTATAAACCTCAAAAATGTTAACCATTCCGATAAATTTCGTAAGGACCGGTGGCTAGATGCTAGGATTTATAGGAGGAACGGGACCAGAGGGCAAGGGTCTGGCATTACGGTTCGCCATAAGTGGACTCAGTGTTTTCATAGGATCAAGGGAGAAACAAAGAGGTGCCGAGGCTGCAGAGGAAATTCGTTCACAATTTACGGAAATCAGCAGTGACATGGTAGCAGGTGGCACCAATAAGGAAGCCGCAATCGTTTCAGATATATCAGTTATATGTACTCCCTATGCTGGTCACAAAGCTACATTGGAAAACTTGAAACATGACCTGAAGGGAAAAATTGTAGTGGATGTAGTGGCACCGTTGTCATTTAAAAAAGGATCTGTTTCGGCAATAACCGTAGAAGAAGGATCAGCAGCAGAGCAAGCTCAGCTATTATTGCCTGACTCCTTGGTCGTAGGGGCTTTCCAAAATGCAAGTGCTGAGGATCTTCTAATACCTTCCCAAGATCTGGAATGCGACGTTATCGTATGTTCTAACGATCAGTCAGCAAAAGAACAAGTCATGCTACTTGGAGAACGTATTCCGGGTGTTAGAAGCATAGATGGCGGCAACCTGCAAAACGCTAGATACGTAGAACAGCTAACCGCATTATTAATAAATATAAATAAAATTTATAATGCTCATTCTTCTATAAAAATTGTTGGTATATAGGAGTAAAAGATTTCGTTAAAACCACCAGGGATTTTTTGAGATTAATCACTTGTGTATTTCTGGTGGGTTTGTGTTGCTTCTTTTGGTTCAGTCAAACCACACTGTTTGCCTCGACACCTGATGAATGGTTTATTGGACCCAGCATCTACCACCAAATAGATTATCCCAATACCGTGCAGTTTTATCTATCTGGTTTTTCTGATGAAGATCTCTTAGAGGTTCGATTAAAATATTCCTACAATAGCTCGAAAATTTTGTCTTATAAATATGCTGACCCCGTCTCAAAGGGCGAAATACAGTCAGAAGTCACCTTAGAAACCAGTGGGTCCAATTACATTCCACCGGGGACGCAAATCACATATTTTTTTGAGTTGACTTCAGTCCAAGGCAAAGAATATCAGTCTCCCCAAATCAAATTCCACTACCTGGACCCATCAATCAATTGGAAATCTACTAAATCAAAACACTTGACTTTAATTTGGCATGACCGAAATGAAGACGATATCAACTCTTTAATTCAAGATGTGAATGAATCGAATTTACATTTAACGAAATTATTAAATATACCTAATCGCCTTCCGATCACAGGAGTTATTTTAAATAATCGACAGGAAGCCAATGAAGCGTTTCCAAAAATAAGTGCCACAGCAAGTAAGGAAGAACTTTACGGTGGGTTTGCTTTCTCAGATTACAACACTTTCCTTATTACTGGTTTGTCTAGAGATGGAATAGTCCATGAAAGTACCCATCTAATTATCGATCAATCATTGCATTCGCCAGCAACAAGACTACCGGCTTGGCTTAATGAAGGTATTGCTATGTATTTTGAGAACAACCACCAGACAACGGGGAAAATACTGCAAGCATATTCATCTGGCCAACTCTTTGATATTCGCAATATGGATACCGTCCCAGGAAAGCCTTCTGAGGTTAGACTTTTTTATTTAATTTCTGAATCTTTTGTAGCCTACTTGTTTTCTGAATACGGCGAAAACAAAATAAAGCAGCTAATTATCAATATAGATTCAGGTAAATCAGTGGAAGATGCGATTTTCTTAACATACGAGGTAAATTTACAAAAAATTCAATCCGATTGGTTAGATAGCGTCTCGAGCCGGTTCGAAAATAGACTAAATGTTGACATCGGTAGTTTCGGAACTTCGCTAATATTATCAGTAGCTTTTTTGATAGGTCTTTTGTTTTCCGGAATAGGGTGGCTGAGATATAAGGCGAACGGCCACGATTCTGACGACCATTTGAGATCAGATGAATATGAGGAAGGCTATTGGGACAGGAAATAAGTTTTGATTTAATATAAGTGTCCTAACTAATCAAACACCATCTATGAATTGAATCAGAGAGTTGGAGAAAAATTCTTGTCATTATTACCGATACTTGAGATTCCTCACCCGATACTAAGAAAAAAAGCAAAAAGGGTAAGGTCGATAACAAAAAAAGAACTTAACCTTGCCTATAACATGGTCGACACTATGAGGGAAGCCGGCGGTATAGGGCTCGCAGCAAATCAGGTCGGAGAACTCTGGAGAATCATAGTATTGCAGATGCCTGACGAAGAAGAGTCAAGAATATATTTCAATCCAGAGATAATAAAAACATCGGGTTCAAGGGAAGTGGAAGAAGGATGCCTCAGCCTTCCTGGTTATAGAGGGATCGTCAATCGTTCAATGTGGATAAAATTTCAGGGTTTGGACCACACGGACCAAATAGTTAAATTTGAAGCGGAAAATCTACTATCACAAGTTCTTGAACATGAGATAGATCACCTCAATGGCATTTTATATACAGACCACCTAGCAGAACATCAACAGTTGTATAGCGTCACCCAAGAGGACGAAGAGTTCGATGAACAGAGTGTCGAGACTACGGAAAGCCCAGCTTCTATCCAAATAGATTAGACTATTTACGATGAAACCCCCAACAGCCGGTTATTATCGATTGCCTTCACAGGTCAGTCACATTGCCGAAGCAATAAGTCAAATCCCTGTGAAATCTTACTTGGTTGGGGGTGTATTAAGGGATTCAATTCTTGGCACACCCAACCCAGATGTGGATATAGCCGTGGTTGCGAGCGCTATGGATGTAGCCAAAAAAGTAGCCAATATTATGAATGGCAAAAGTTTTCAGCTAGATAAATCCAGAAACATTTGCAGAGTGCTTGCAAATGTTTTAGGAAACGAAATACAAATCGATATAGCCTCGGCTCAAAACGGTATATCCTCCGATATTGCAAAACGCGATTTCACTATTAATTCACTAGCATTAGATGTAAATCACGTCGATTTCAATTTTGGTATTCCACAATTTGAAATATCGAAAATCATCGATGAGCATAGAGGTATTGAAGACCTTCTCAATAGTTCGTTGAGAATAACAAGTGACCAAGTATTCAAAGAGGATCCCCTAAGGCTTTTACGGGGTGCCAGGCTAACAGCTCAATATGATTTGAACATTGATGATTTTACAGAAACTCAAATTAAGAAAAGCAGCTTTCTTATTTCCAAGGTATCCTCAGAACGCATCAGAGACGAATTTTTAAAACTTCTTTCTTTGCAGAAATCTGTCCGAAATTTAACAAAAATGGATAAGTTAGGTATTTTAACCAACATCATCCCAGAACTGGAAGCTTCTAGAGAGACTTTACAAACCCCCAACCATTATTGGAAGGTTCTAGAACATATGGTGCAAACAGTAGGGCAAGCGGAAAATATAGTGGCTGGTAAAAAAATCAATGCTGGCCCTTACCCAAATTTCACACCAAATTACATTCCAATCACTGATGCCCACCAAATTTATTTTGACCAAAATTATGCCGACAGCCACAGTAGATTCACTTTCCTGAAACTTGCCTGTCTTTTACATGACGTGGGAAAACCAAAAACAAAGACTGTAGATCCTGATGGTAAAACGCGATTTTTGGGACACGATAAATTGGGTGGGGAAATAGCCCGTTCGATACTAAAACGATTAAAATTTAGCAATTCAGGAATTGAACTAGTCGCCAACCAAATAGCAAACCATTTAAGACCAAGTCAAATATCCAATCAAGGTCAAGACCCAACCCCTAAAGCCATACGTAAATACTACAATGACACCTCAGGGGCTTCCATAGATATACTTTATTTAAATCTAGCTGATTATATGGCCGCAAGGGGTCCTAATCTAACTCGGACTGAATGGATTGATCACTGCAGGAGAATAAATATCATAGCGAAAAGTGAATCTTCTTATAAAAGAGATGCAAACCGGGCTAAGCTTTTATCAGGACACGATATAATGGTTGGGTTGTGTCTTAATCCTGGGCCTTTCATTGGCACCTTAATTGAGGATGCCGAAAAGGCTCGTTTTGAAGGGTTAGTTTCTAATAAGGAAGAAGCACTAGAACTAATAAGGCATCGAATTAATTCTGGAGAATATATTGCGTAGGAATGCTCGGATACTTATAACAATTGTGATAATTATAGCAATTTGCGGAACAATTTTGGGTGTCCAAAAAGTGAGCTTAAATAATTTCGAACGAGGTTCTGATGATTTACTAGGGCTCACCCTTGGTCTGGATTTACAAGGTGGGAGTCATCTTATATACCAAGCTATCAACCCTGAAACTGGAGTGCCGGGAGGGATCACCGAAGATCAAATGAAATCCCTTTCACGGACTATTGAACGCAGAGTAAATGCCTCTGGTCTCGGTGAACCGATCATCCAGATACTGGGGGAAGACAGATTACTTATACAGTTACCTGGAATAAGAGATCCTGGTAGAGCAAAAGCATTAATTGGAGAAACAGCCAGACTGGAATTTAAGCACCGAACAACTGATGTGCCCCCCAAACCACTAACGAATATATTGACGGAAGACGTGATTTCCATCAGTGCAGACGGAGTATCGGCAGACAAGACTCTGAAGAGCGACGATGATCCAGATTCTGAAAACACAAGTGAATATTATGAAGCCATTGTCTTTGAATTTACTGAAAGTGGGACCCTTAAATTTGATGAAATAGTCGCCAATCTTCAACTTTCAATGGTTACCGCTATCAACGCTGCAGAGCTTGGTTCCAACCCTCCCCCCCCCGCAAGATTGGGAGTGAATATTGAAGGGGCAGAAACTCTACGATTCCAAACTAATGGTCTACAAATAATGCGATTAGAACAAGCAGAAAGAGAGGGAAACAAATTTGTAATAGCATTACCAAGCTCAGACACGGAAGGTACAAGTGTTCTAAGCATTGAAGAAGCTAACGCGAAGCT
>DJMH01000083.1 GCA_002435305.1 Dehalococcoidia bacterium UBA6495 | reverse complement strand
CCCGCAAAACCGAGAGTCCCTCTTATACCGAGAAGATTGCAGCCGGTACCTGACCCTGTAGAGGTAGCAAAACAAAATAAGACCCACTGTCCTAAATGTTCCTCGTTATTGCGTGTAAATTATCAGGATGCAGAATGTCTTAACTGTGGTTTTGTAGACTACGATTACGTTGCTCCTGAACAAGAGAAAAAAGGGAATACTCTAATAGGCACTGGTACCCGGTACGTGATCCGCTATATGGGTGAGTTTGACGCTCTCAGTGATGTTGTTACCCACGTTAAGGTTTACCGGGTTAGGAACCGAGTGATGTATGGTGTCAGTTGTCCGTTTTGTGGTTCTGGCATGGCTCAATCTTCACTTTCAGGTAAGCGTAGGGAAATTAGGGAAGAGAGGTACAAATGTAATTCAGGTCATAGAGTGTCTTTATGCCCTAATGGTAAAGGCGATATCGGATGGAAATAGGGTAGCAATTTTCCGATAATTGAAAAAGCCCTCCATTTCAACGGAGGGCTTTTTATGTTGATATAGTTGGAAAAGAATTTTTCAATAAAACGATGTTCCATGTTTGGTTATGAAATCTGTTTTAGAAGCCATTAATAAAAGAGGACGGAAACCTTTTTTACTGTGTGATTTTTCTCCTCCTAAGGGAGGAAATGCAGATTTGCTGTTAGAATCTTATGCACTAAATCCTGATATGTTTATGGTGGGCTATGCTCCTGGTAAATCAGTCAGGCTGAATCCTATATTTGCAGCTGATTGGATTCACTCAAAAACGAAGATCCCATCTATTTTCACCGTCTCCACCCGAGATATGAATAAAAGTGCGATGCAGAGTCTTTTATTAGGAGCAGAATTAATGGGACTCCCTAATGTTTTAATAGTCAAAGGGGACAAATTTTCTGCTGAGGATTTGAATTTGCAAAGCGAAGTGTACGACTTCACTCCTACGGAATTGATATCCGATGTGAAGGCAATGAATGAACGGCGGGATTTTCGAGGAAATGAATTAACTTACCCGACTCGTTTTTGCATTGGCGCGGCTCTGGATCTTTCAAGAGATTGGGAAAAAGAATCCCGTTTGACTAAGACAAAAATAACTAGAGGCTGTAATTTTATTGTTTCACAACCAACCTTTGATCCTGAATTGCCCTCTAAATTTCTTTCCTTTTATGAAAAGACAATCGGGGAGAAATTGAAAATCCCGGTTATGTGGGGTATTCAGATGGTAGAAAAGGATACTATTTCATTTGTGAACGTTCCGAAATGGGTGCACCAAGACCTGGAAGCGGGAGGTTCATCATATGAAATCACAATCGATTTGGTTAAAAGATACTTAGAATTTGGTATTGATACCTTTTATCTTGTCCCAACAATTTATAAAGGTGGGAGAAGGGATTATTTGTCAGCCCAGGCGGTGATAGAAGATATTGAATAATCTCTTCCTTTACGGATGGTGGCATATATATTAGGAGCATTCTTAGGCGAAAGGTCGTTGACCTTCACCTTACCCCATTTTATAATGCGGCCTTGTTATCGATACTACAAAAGAGGTGAACATTTTGGCTAACGAGACAGGTAAGCGTTATTCCTGCGGTAAATGTGGATCAGAATTTGTTGTCACAAGAGGTGCAGATGGCACTGTTTCTTGTTGTGGCGAGCCGATGTCTCAAAAGTAGTGAATTATCTTCTTGTAAATATGGTGTTGAGGGATTTTATAAATGTCTAATCAACTTGGTAGGCGATACCAATGTGACGGGTGTGGGACCACTGTTCTATGTACTAAAGCAGGGGAAGGGGTTATTCAATGCTGCGATCTAGAAATGGAGCTTCAACAGCCCAGAAAACTGCCCTCATCAGACTGATTATCAGGGTTACGTTCTAGTAGGCGACTTTTAATTCATCTGTTACCCGACGGGTAAAGGTTTCGAATAGGCAGCACTGTGTTGTTCTTCTGCATGGTAGGAGCTTCTAACCAGTGGTCCAGACGCTACATGCTTAAATCCCATTTCCATTCCGATTTTTCCCAAATCTGCAAATTCTTCCGGCGTATACCATTTCGAGATAGGAGCATGTTTTTGGGAAGGTCTTAGGTATTGCCCGATTGTCAGTAGGTCGCATCTATTTTGGAGCAGGTCCTCCATAGTAGCTATAATTTCTGTTTTCGTTTCTCCAAGGCCTACCATCATTCCTGACTTCGTAACTCCATCTGGCATTAAGTCCTTAACTTTGTCCAATAGTCTCAAAGACAGTTCGTAGTCGCCTTTGGCGCGTACTCTGGGGAATATTCTTTTTACGGTCTCTATATTGTGATTGAACGTTTCTGGATTTGCATCGGTCACAACTTTTAGCGATTCCCAATCGCCCTGGAAATCCGGTGTTAAAACCTCAACCTTACATGTGGGAACTTTTTTCTTTATTTGCTTAATGCATTGAGCAAAGATGTAGGCTCCCCCATCTGGTAAATCATCCCGGTTCACTGAGGTAATAACCGCATATCTCAGGTCAAGAATTTTTACAGTGTTGGCTAATCTTCTCGGTTCCTCAAGATCGAGATTGGTCGGGCGCCCTGTGGTTACGGCACAATATGTACACGCTCTAGTACAAATGTCTCCTAATATCATGAAAGTAGCTGTTTCTTTTTCCCAGCATTCCCCTATATTGGGACACCTAGCTTCCTCGCAAACTGTATGAAGACCTTGAGTTTTAATTAAATTTTGCAATTTAGAATAGTTTTGTCCACTAGGCATCTTGACTTTAAGCCACGTGGGTAACCGTCTTTCGGTACTCATTAATGGGAGACTCCACCTTTTTATTAACCAGCCTACGTAGCATTATGATAGCAGACGTAATAGAAAATCACGTTATGCCCTTTACAGTTTCGGGGTTTCAAGAGACTATCAAATCACAAATATAAATCGTTGAGGGTTGAATGGTTAATTCAGGTAGGTTAGAAACGTATGATGGAGATCCCTTAAGAGATCTTGATCCTCAAAAGGAATTTGCAGAATTACGACTTCTTTCAATGGGAGACTTTGGGGATACTGTAGCCGATTTTGAAGACGAACCCATTCAAGTTTTTGGGGGCATCGTTGGTGAAGTTGTGAAGGCTCGTATTTATAGATACCAGAGGCGTGGTAAAAACAAGATAAATGCAATAGTCTCTGAAGTTATAGAAGCCTCTCCGCACCGAGTCAACAATCCTTGTCCTTATTTTGGCCCATGCAGTGGGTGCCAGTGGCAGCATGTATCCTATGATTATCAACTGGAACTAAAAAGAGATATGGTTAGACTTTTTTTTGCGGACTATGCCTCTCTATCAGACGTGCAGGTATCCAAAACCAATCCAGCGCCAGAAAGTTTCAATTATCGCAATCATGCCAGATTTACTGTCCGGTTTGGGGGTCAGCTTGGATTTTCTAACCGGATAACCAGAAGATTCGTCAGAGTTGATGAATGTATGTTGATGGATTCGAAAATCAATAGCTTTCTATCCCAGCTACAAGACAATTCCTCAGAGACAACCAATCTATCTATAAGAGTGGGGGCCAATACTGATGATTACCTAATTCAGCCTGAGTTATCCGGGCCAGATATAGATTTTGAAACGGGACAGAAATGGTATGTAGAAAATATGCTAAATAGAGAGTTTAGGGTTGCGTCTCCATCCTTTTTCCAAGTAAACACCAAGCAAGCGGAATTTATGATAAATCTTGTTGGTGATAAATTAGGGTTAAACGGGGATGAAATTCTTGTCGATGCATACGCAGGGGTTGGTGTTTTTGCCTCATTACTTTCGGACAGAGTAAGAAAAGTGATTGCAGTGGAAGAGTCCCAAGCTGCAGTAAAAGATGCACTATTTGGATTAAACGACTTGCATAATGTTCACTATATTCAAGGAAAAACTGAAGAGATATTGGAAGAATTAGAAGAGAAAATAGATGTAATTATTCTCGACCCACCAAGAACCGGATGTCATCCCCAAGCGATAGCTTCGGTTCTGTCCGCGAAGCCAAATAAAATTGCTTATGTATCTTGTGATCCACCTTCTCTAGCCAGAGATTTGGATATGCTGGTACAGGGAGGATATCAAATCGACAGTGTAGATCCTATAGATATGTTCCCGCAGACATACCATACCGAATGTGTAGCTACTTTGTCTCGGAATAACTAACTCATAATAAATTTTTGCAATCTGACTTCCGATAGGTCGATATCCTATGGATAGTTTTCACATGGATGAGAAAAATAAACAGGGAAAAACAATTGTTTTCGCAACTTCGTCTCCGAGAAGAAAACAGATGTTGCACCAATTCGGGTTGGATTTCAGATTTGTAGACCCTATTGGAGATGAAAGAATTAAACATGGGAACGAATCTCCTCTTGAATATGTGCAGTCTTTAGCAACACAAAAGGCTAGAAGCGTATTCGATGCGGTTCCCAAAAATGCGATAATTTTTGCAGCCGATACAGTCGTGGTGTTAGGGGATCGAGTGATAGGTAAGCCAATAAATAGAACTGAGGCAGAAGAAACCTTAAAAAATTTATCTGGCAGTCATCATCAGGTGATAACCGCAATCTGCGTGTTCGATATGGCCAAAGACGTGTATCTTGAAGAAGCCGTCACGACGAAAGTTCACATGAGGGATTATGGCCACGGTGAAATGAGGTCATACGTAGAAACAGGGGACCCCATGGATAAAGCCGGGTCATATGCTATTCAAAATGACTTTTTTAACCCGGTTGAGGCGATAGAAGGATGTTATTTTTCAGTTGTGGGCCTTCCTATCTGCACATTATTAAAAATTTTGACTCAATTGAAATTAAAAACAATAATTGATGTGGAAAAACACAAGAGAGATTTCTCGAAATGTACGGGATGCTTGATGTTGTCACCCTTAAATAAATCTCAAATAATTACGGAGTTATGACGTCATGCTGGGAATGGGAAGCATGGAAATTTTGGTTATATTGTTAATATCTTTTCTTTTGCTTGGACCACAAAAAATGATTTCTGGAGCACGAATACTGGGAGATTTGATCTCGGAGGCTAAGAGATTCGCCGAAAAAATTCCCCATATTGATGTAGATAATTCTGCCGCTACTAGACATAACAATATCAATGAAGTGGAATCTGACGGAAATAAATCACAACTCAATTTGGGCCAAGATACTGCACCTCCTGTAGCTTTTCAATCTAGGAGGAAAAAAAACCCCATACCTGAACCGCCAGGACTTTTGGGTGAAGAAGAGGCAATTGACAAAAAAACAGGCACTGAGGATGAATCTGAGAAAAGCCCAGGGGGGTGATGTCTATTGAGTGATGATTCACAGTCTTTAGGGACTCACCTTGATGAACTGCGAAGGCGCTTAACGTGGTCCGCCATTGTTGTTGTGATCTGCACGGTCGTCGCTTTCATTTTTCATCAGCAAATACTTAGTTTGTTGATGGAACCTGCTAGGGGGTTTCCTGGTGTTCCTAACCAAAAGCCCATATACACTGACCTGACCGAGTTCATTGGCATAGCTATGAAAGCGTCGCTGCTTGCAGGTATTTTTACCTCATTGCCTTTTCTTTTATGGCAGCTGGTAATGTTCGTTTCGCCCGGGCTTAATCCCACTGAAAAAAAATATTTATACATATTGATGCCTGTTAGCATCATCATTTTTTTACTCGGTGCTGGGTTTGGGTATTTTGTGTTGTTTCCACCGGCGGTTAAATTTCTTATTACTTTCGGTAGTGATGTCGCTACCCCAATGATTAGGATTGGTAACTATGTGAGTCTAATGCTTTCCCTCTTATTTTGGATGGGGTTGATATTTGAGCTACCTATCGTATTGTTTTTCCTATCTAGGATCGGCGTAGTGCGACCAGCGTTTCTATCGAGAAACCGGAAATGGGCAATTGTGCTCGCATTCGTATTAGGAGCTCTAATCACACCTACCTTGGATCCTATAAACCAGACCTTGGTGGCGATTCCGGTTTTAGTCTTGTATGAGGTAGGTATTATTTTGTCCAAAATAGGGTTGAAAATAAGAGATAGGGGATCTACAGGTGATTTTGAATAGAACTGAGGGTAACGCTAATTCGTAATTTAGTTAGATTTGAGCTTATATCGTCTGAATGCATTAAATTTTTGCACCACAGTGGAAAACTCAGCTCAATCCTTATTAGTCGTCGAGTCGTCTTCGGTGATATCTTTTTGGGTGGATCTGAATTCCTTGAGAGCTTTTCCCATAGCTCCTCCAATTTCAGGTAACCTACCTACACCAAATATTATTAGTACAACCACCAAAACGATTATTAGTTCCATGGGGCCAAATCTGAAAGGCATTATCTACTCCCCACATTATGAATGAGTTGTGTCAGTATCAACGCCCTCAATTCTATCAAATACTGTGATTATGGGCATAAATGATTTTTCGGGAACAAATACAAGCTAAATGCATATAGAGTCTATTGCCTTTATAGGAAATATCAAAGTACAATTTTACTCTTGTAATTTGCCCCTGAACTATTTTATTCTCAGGCCAACGAACTTAGAAAACATGTCGGGACACGGAAAATGGATGCTCATAATCTGATACCAGTAGAAAAAAATCCAAACATTGAAGAGTTCAGTTCCGGAGATACTGTTGTCGTTAACGTGAGGGTGGTTGAAGGGGAAAGGGTTAGGACTCAGGCTTTTGAAGGTATTGTTCTAAGGGTCAGAGGAAATGGGAGAGGAGAGACATTCACAGTCCGCAGGATTACCAATCAAGTCGGTGTGGAACGAACTTTTCTTAAGTGTTCTCCGAACGTTGAATCTGTCAAGGTTACGAGAAAGGGGAAAGTCAGAAGGGCTAGACTGTATTATTTGAGAGGCCTGTCTGGTAGGGCCGCCAGAATTAAAGAAGACAGAAGGTCTTGATTTTCTAAATCGAAATCTCAGTTTTCCATCTCTTATAATTGTATACTTCGGGACAAATGACCTTAGTTAGGTAACGAGGTTGAGTCTTTTGAAATTTGTCGAAGTAGCAGTAGATTCGCCGGGTTCTGGCAATAGGACCTTCACTTACTCGATGCCGTCAGGGCTTTCCTTGGAACTAGGTCACTCTGTAGTTGTACCCTTTGGTAATCAGACCAAACAAGGAATAGTTTTTGGGGTTTCGGGTACATCCGACTTGGATTCGGTACGTGAGGCATTGGAACTCACAGACAGTGACCCTTTAATTGACCCGATCCGCTTGGAGTTAGCCCGTTGGGTCAGCCAACAGTATTTTTGTACTCTATTTCAGGCCTGTTCCCTAATGTTTCCCCCAGGCGCCAGGAAACGTAAATCTGTCTGGTTGTCTGTGGCCAGTGGGGTTGAGGTATCAGAACTGAAATTTGGAGAATTCCAGACTTCCATTCTGAAGTATTTGTCTTCTAGGAAATCTGCACAACTGGAGAAAGTGGTTGCCCATTTCGGAGAAAGAGCCCGAGGGTCGGTTACCCGGCTTGTTGAAAAACAGGTAGTTGTCCGGACTGTGAAAGAATCCTCAGTCAAAGTTCGGGTGAAGTATGAAAAGTTAGGTAAAATAACTAAATCTGGTAAATCAGCTTTAATAGAGGGGAAATTACTCAAAGCTCCAAAGCAATTGGGCGCCCTCACTTTTCTAACTAATGAAGAAGATACAGTACATCGACTGGCTACACTGAGGGGTAAATTCGGGTCTTCTTCTATTAATTCATTAATATCCAAGGGTTATTTGGACCAAGAACAACTCGAAGTTGAGAGGGATCCTCTCAACGGTAAATTGTATACACCCGCTCAGCCGGTTAGTCTTTCGGATTCACAAACTTACGCTTTAGAACAAATATATGAATTGATAAAGAAACCTTTGATTAAGACCAGAGCCGTACTTCTCCATGGTGTTACTGGTAGTGGTAAGACGGAAGTGTATCTGGAAGCCGTGTCCTTGTGCATTTCCCGAGGGAAAAGTTCTTTGGTGCTTGTTCCAGAAATTGCATTGACCCCCCAAACAATAGAACGGTTTTCTTCCAGGTTTCCAGGCAAAATAGCAGTTCTGCATAGCGGACTGACAGTAGGGGAACGGTTTGATCAATGGAGGAAGATCAAAGCCAATGAATATCAGGTTGTTATTGGATCAAGAAGTTCCATATTTGCCCCCTTGAATAACTTAGGGTTGATCATAATTGATGAGGAACATGAATGGACTTATAAACAGAATGACGGGGTGCCTAGGTATCATGCCAGAGATGTTGCGATGCAATTAGCAGGATTAACATCAGCCGCTGTTATTTTAGGTTCAGCCTCCCCGGATATTGAATCCTATCAGCGAGCCAAGCGGGGAAGATATCGCCTTGTAGAGTTAAACCATAGATATAGGCCGGATGCTGTTAACGGCAGTTCAAGTAGAGACGACAGGTTGCTTGCCGAGGTCAATATTGTGGATATGAGGTCTGAGTTAAAGTCTGGTAATAACGACATTTTCAGCAGGCAATTAGTAGCCGAGTTAGAAAGAACTATCAGTAATGGGAATCAGGCCATTCTTTTTTTAAACAGAAGAGGTTTCTCTTCCTTGGTCCAATGCAATAGCTGTGGGTACGTAGCTAAGTGTAGAAATTGTGACGTGTCACTCACATTTCATGCTGAGTCCAAATTATTAATATGCCACTACTGTGCTCAAAAGAGAAGGGATATTGAAAAATGTCTAGAGTGTGGTAGCGATTCCGTTGGGAAGTATGGTGTCGGCACACAACTTGTGACCGAAAAACTTAATAAATTGTACCCTGATGTGGTTATAGATAGATGGGACAGTGATGCTATAGCTAAGAATTCCCACTACGGGGAACTTTTGGATAGGTTCAGATCAGGACGATCTCAAATTGTTGTTGGTACTCAGTTAATATCAAAAGGGCACCATCTGCCTAACGTTACATTAGTAGGTGTAGTATCAGCTGATGTCGGTCTTGGGTTGCCAGATTTCAGAGCATCGGAGCGAGTATTTCAAACTTTGTGCCAGGTAGCTGGTAGAGCGGGGAGAGGAGTAGAGGAAGGTAAAGTTATTATTCAAACATACCAGCCAGACCATTACGCTATAAAAACTGCTGCTACGCAGAATTACCAATCTTTTTTTGATATAGAATCTATGAATAGGCGCAACCATGTTCAGCCGCCTTATAGCAAAATAATTAGATTGCTTAGACAAGATGTTGATGACATTTCCGGACAGAGAGAGGCCAAACAGCTAGCGAAACTATTGGAAGAACAAAAACAAATATGGGGGTTGTCAGATACCGAAATTCTTGGTCCCACTCAAGCCTTTCCAAGCCGAGTTAGAGGTAGATATAGATGGCAACTAATACTAAGAGGCCCAAACCCGCGAACTTTGCTGGAAACAATAAGTTTGCCTGGTGTTTCTGATGAACGTAGGTCTATGAAAAGAGGATGGGTATTGGATGTGGACTCTTACCTGTCGATCTGATCGTTTTGGATGGCATTGTTGGTGTTTAAATTAAATAATCATACTGAACCCCTTGGTATAATTAGTTTCTAGCGTTCACATGTGCTTTTTAAGAACTGTTTGGAGAGGAACCCCCGATGCAAGAGTTGAAAACTGCTTTGTTCGACCTGAGAGAAAAGGTTTCTGACCTATTGGTGCGTCTTTGACCTTCCTTCAAAGGAACGAAAAATAAAAGAATTGGAAAAAGAATCTATAACTCCAAATTTTTGGGAAGATTCCGCTGATGCCCAGTCCAAAATGAAAACCTTGGCAGCATTGAATAATCAGGTTGTTTTATGGAAAGGGTTTGAAGAACAGATAGCGACGAATCTGGAATTACTTGAACTGGCAAATTTAGAGAATGATCCAAGCTTTCTGGATGAGATTCGCTTGGAAACGGGTCAAATAGAAAAAAGGGTTGGAGATGAGGAATTTACCCTTACCTTGTCAGGTGAACACGATCAACGAGATGCCATACTAGCCTTACATGCGGGAGCAGGAGGCGTTGATTCTCAGGATTGGGCTTCTATGTTGGTCCGTATGTATACCAGATGGTGTGATCGGAAAGGGTTTGGCTGTGAAGTTTTAGATCTTTCTCACGGGGAAGAATCTGGTATAAAAAGTGTAGTGATACAAATAACTGGTCCCTATGCATACGGCCATCTCAAAGCGGAAAAAGGAGTTCATAGACTCGTTCGGATTTCCCCATTTGATAACGATCACGCTAGACACACCTCTTTTGCTCTTGCAGAAGTTATCCCAAAAATGGATGAAGGTGCTGACGTCGAAATTAATACAGATGATTTGAGGGTGGATGTATTTAGAGCTGGAGGCCACGGTGGACAGAATGTTCAGAAAAACTCAACAGCTATCCGAATAACTCATGAACCTACCGGCATAGTTGTAACATGTCAAAATGAAAGATCCCAACGCCAAAACAGAGAAATAGCTATGGGGATATTAGCCTCCCGCTTGGCGGAGTTGGAAAGGGAGAAAAAAGATAAAGAAATATCGGATTTGAAAGGTGATCATGTTTCTGCCGAGTGGGGTAACCAAATTCGTAGTTATGTATTGCATCCCTATCAGATGGTTAAGGATCATCGAACCAATGTGGAGACTTCGGCCACAGATGAAGTTTTAGATGGTAATTTGGACGTTTTTATAAAAGCATATTTGGCCTTCCAAATGGATTCTGACTAAGGCCTCAGCTGTTCAGGGGTTCATGTAAGGTGATAATACCTAAGTGGAATTGCCGTTGTTAATATTCAAGAAGGATTACTATTATTAAAGAGTCCTGTTTTTTTGTTTAAGACTAAATTGCTTTTGAGGTGAATATGATTAACCGTTTTCCACTCGTTTTTTCAATGGTGATACTTTTGATAGGGTCAATCGCTTGTGGCCAGACTGCGATAGGAAAGGCTGTTGGTGATTCTGGAAACTCAGACTCAACCGCTGAATCTTCTAAGGTGGTTGAGTCGATACTAGAATCCACCATGGAGAAAAGTACCGGCGCGAAAACTGAAGTAAAAACCTTAGCTGATGTTTCCGAGGCGCCAGTTGGTGTATTTAATCGGCTTTGGTCTGATCCCCCAACACTGGACCCACACCTCACTTCAGACACTACTTCTGCAGGCGTCGTCGTGGAAATATTTGGTGGTTTAGTCGGGTTTGATACCAACTTACGATTAATTCCCGATCTTGCCGATAGCTGGGATATTTCAAATGACGGTCTTACTTATACTTTCAAAATCCGTGATAATGCTGTGTTTCACGATGGGACTAAAGTGACAGCAGAGGATTTTAAATGGTCTTTGGAACGTGCTGTAAACCCAGATACCGCTTCTCCTACGGCCAAAACATATCTAGGGGATATAGTGGGAGTGGCCGATGTGTTGGAAGGCAAAAGTTCTCAGATAAGTGGCGTCAAAGCGATTGATGACAGGACATTACAAATAGAGATAGATGCTCCAAAGGCATATTTTTTAGCTAAACTCACCTATCCTACCGCATACGTAGTTGACAGGAATAATGTATCGGGAGGAGGTCTTAACTGGACCGATAGTGCTAATGGGACTGGGCCATTTAAATTGTCCGATTACAAAATTGGAGAAAGAATCATATTGGAGCGAAATGACCTGTACCACCTCGATAAAGCGAAACTAGCAAAAATACAGATGAATTTGGCCGGCGGTTCCTCAATGGCCATGTATGAAAATGATGAGATTGATATTACAGGGGTTGGGCTTTTTGATCTGGAGAGGATTAAGGATCCAGTTGATCCACTTAATGGAGATCTGGTTGTCGCTGACCCCGGATATTCAGTGAACTACATAGGATTCAATGTACAAGAGCCTCCTTTTGATGACTCTAAATTTCGCCGTGCGTTAAACCATGCGATAGACAAGGAATTAATTGCAAAGGAAGTGTATTCAGATTTGGTGGTCCCGGCGTACGGAATATTGCCACCGGGCTTTCCTGGGTTCAATGAACGGCTGGAGGGCCTTCGCCACGATCCTGTTTTGGCCAAAAAACTTTTGTCCGAATCAAAATATGCTGACCCGGCTAAAAGGCCTAGGATTGTAATAACTATTCCTGGTACAGGGGGTACTCCTGGATTAGATCTAGAGGTAATAATAAATATGTGGCTGGAAACCTTGGGTGTTGAAGTAGAGATACAGCAAGTTGAATGGGCTACCTACCTCAAAGATTTGGATGAGGAAAAATTCCAAGCTTTTGGCGGTTTGGGGTGGGAGGCTGATTATCCTGACCCCCAAGATTTCTTGGACATATTATTTCATTCGGAAAGTGAAAATAACCACGGCTTATACTCTAGTCAGGAGGCCGATATTTTGCTCCAGGATGCTAGGATTGAAACAGACTTGGTGAAGCGAATAGATCTTTACCAAGAAGCAGAGAGAATTATTGTTAATGATGCTGCTTGGGTCCCTTTGTGGTTTGCAGGAGAACGACACGTCCTAATAAAGCCATACGTGAAAGGTTATGAGCTGACCCCAATGACGATATCCAAGATGCGGTATGTCTATATACAAGATTAAATTTGCCATTAATCGTGGTTAATTATTCGCAGTCCTCTGATGTCGTTTATGCTATAGCGAATACAAAATAAGTTTAGAGGCGTATGTGGAAATATATAACTAGAAGGTTACTATGGTTGCCGGTATTATTATTAATGGTATCGGCAGTTACCTTCGCTCTGGGAACCTATGGGCCTGGTGATCCAGTAAGGGTGATGCTGGGGACTAAGTACGACGAGGCGACTGCAGAAAGACTAAGATCTTCACTGGGGCTGGATAGACCGGTTATAGTCCAGTACGCTGACTACGTATCTGGGGCAATTAGGGGAGACTTTGGTGAGAGCCTTAGATATCGAGGTCGATCGGTAGGCTCCTTATTGGCTTCTAAGATGTGGGTTTCTTTCCAAGTTAACCTCGCTGCGATGTTTGTCAGCTTGACCATTGGGTTACCTTTAGGATTTTGGATAGCCCATAAACAAGGTACCTGGATGGATCCGGCTGCTGTTGCACTTACTTTGATTCTAATGTCCGTACCCATTATGGTGAGCATTCCTATAGTTTTATGGGGCTTATGCTTGAAATTGAGTCTGGTGCCATGTTCTGGATGGGGAGGATTTTTTGACCTGAGGATTATAGTTCCTGCTATCACAATGGGAATTCCTGGAGTCGCCGGACTTGCTCGTTTGATGCGGGTTAGTACCTTAGATGTATTTGGCCAAGATTTCATTAGAACTGCAAGAGCAAAAGGGTTAAGTGAAAGATATATTGATGTGAGGCATGTTTTGAGGAATGCAATCATTCCTGTCGTAACTATCCTGTCATTTTCTTTAGCTGGTATGTTGACAACCGGGTTCATAACTGAAAGATTACTTGGGATACCAGGGGTAGGCGATTTTGCTATACAGGCTATTTTTAACAGGGACTATCCGGTAATAATGGCATTCACTCTCATACTATCAACTGCCTTTGTAGTTGCTAACTTGTTAGCCGACATCGCATACTCCCTAATTGATCCACGCATAAGGCTTTCCTAGTGGATACAGCCATCAGTAATAAAGGTCATTTATCGCGGGCTTTCACTAGGCTGTGGCATAAAAAAATAGCAGTCGCATGTCTGATTGCCATCTTGCTCATTTATTTTATGGGTATATTTGCACCCTTGATAGCACCTTATGGATATAACGAACAGGATTACCAATCGATCAGAGAGGCTCCCACAATGGAGCATATAGCTGGGACTGATCTGAAAGGTAGGGATGTTTTTTCGAGGGTTCTTTGGGGGATACAAAACACAGTGATAATAACCTTGGTAACGATTCTCACGGGGGCATTGTTGATAGGCGTATCGCTTGGATTGATTTCTGGTTACTATGGAGGCAGGGTTGATTCAATAATAATGAGGATAGGCGAGCTTTTCGCCTCTTTTCCAGACATATTGTTAGTTATTTTATTGGCTGCCACTTTAAGGCCAAGAATTTTAAATGTTGTTCGTTGGATTGAAGATAATACCTTGTTAGATGGGCTAGTCAAATCTGGAGTCGCTGACTATTTAGTGATCTCCTTAGCTTTGGTTTCATTTAGTTGGGTTGGGATGGCTCGTTTAGTACGGGGGCAAGTTTTGTCTTTAAAGAGCTCACAATATGTCGAATCGGCCCAGGCAACGGGGGCTTCTACTTCACGGATTTTATTTATTCATCTTCTACCTAATGCAATAGGCCCTATCGTAGTTATGGTCTCGATGGGCATGGGTACCTTGATTGGAACGGAGATTATCTTGAGTTGGCTTGGGTTGGGTATACAGCCACCGCGACCTAGTTTAGGAACTATGTTATTGGAAGCGGGTAGTATTAGTGCGCTTCGGGTTGTTCCGTGGATGTTGATTGCTCCCGGCATCGTAGCTTGGTCATTAGTCCTTTGCTGGAATTTGTTTGGTGATGCTATGAGTGATGTATTAAACCCCAGTACTAGGTGAATATGGTAAATCGTTAAATAAAGTGAGATATGAAAGTCCATTTAGTCGACGGAACATATGAATTATTTCGATCCCATTTTGGGCAACCGGAAAGATTAGCACCTGACGGAATGCATGTTTCAGCCGTTAGGGGTTTGATAATGACCTTGATATCATTACTGCATCAACCTGAGGTTACTCATCTAGCAGTGGCCTTTGACAGTTCAATTAAATCTTTTAGAAATGAGTTGCTACCGGCCTACAAGGACGGTTCAGACACCCCCTTAGAGTTGGAAATGCAATTTCCACTAGCTGAGAGGGTGGTAAATGCGCTTGGTATAGTCTCATGGCCTATGCATGATTATGAAGCCGACGACGCATTGGCCACAGCGGCATTACTCTATGCAAAACAGGATACGGTTCAACAGGTGATCATTTGTTCACCCGACAAGGATTTATGTCAAATGGTTTCTGGGGATCAAATCGTATGCCTGGACAGGAAAAACAATTTTATCCTGAATGAATTCGGCGTTCTTAAAAAATTTGGAGTTTTGCCGATGTCAATACCCGATTATTTAGGCCTGGTTGGTGATACGGCAGATAATATTCCAGGCATTCCAAAATGGGGCGCGAAATCTAGTTCCACTCTCCTTCACCGATATATTCATATAGAGGACATACCAAACACCTATGAATTTTGGGATGTTTCAGTAAGAGGGGCTACAGCTCTGAGTTTGAGCCTTGAAAATAATAGAGAGAAAGCCTACCTATATCGGGAAATCGCTACAGTCCGTACCGATTTGGAGATTACTGAAACCCTTAAAGAGTTGGAATGGCTAGGGGCTTCAAAGAATCTTTTTCCATCTTTGTGCCGTGAATTGGGTTTGGGGAATTTATCGAACCGGCCCCAAAAATGGCAGTAGGATCAAAGTAAATTTACTGACTAACTTTTAGACAAATATTTTCTGTATAACTGGTAGACAATCAAGACTGCTGCAATTGCTAAATAACCATATGTAAAAAGTAATCTTTGATCCGTCTCAGTAAACGGCAGATGTGCTAGGAATAGTACTAGTAATATCATTCCCGATTTCCACCCGATTATTCGAGGCAAAACCAATATGATTGCTAGCACTGATACAGCTGCAGTTAACAAGAATTCCACTGATTGCATGTTGTTGAGCGGGAAACTTAGAATTTCTCCTACAGAAAGGCTGAAAATCCCTACCATACTTCCAACTAAAAGAGTGAGTTG
>DJMH01000057.1:4482-6933 GCA_002435305.1 Dehalococcoidia bacterium UBA6495 | reverse complement strand
AAAGGAAGTGGTGTGATTGTGGCGGTAGGCAGGGTTTGACCTGCCGGTTCTATTTCAAGATGGTAACCGCCATAGGTTCCATCCAATGTCATAAACCTTACGGTGTAGACCCCTCCCTCAGATAATAGGACATAACCTATAAGAGGATTCATGTTATTTCCACTGTCGTCGTCCGACGCTATTACATTACCAGATGGTGAAAGGAACTCAAGGTACCCATCGGAGTCAGTACTATCTGTTATTACTGAAATGCTTACTGGTTTACCGACCATGCTGGAACTTGGAGCATATATCCACTCATCGACGTCCGCAGGATATTCTATGAATGCGTGATGTTCGGTGGATAATTGGGCCATAGAACCATCTTTCACCAATTCAATAGGAAGAGGTGTTGGGGTCGGGATAGGCGTTGGGGTGGAAGGAACCGGTGTTGGGCTCGACATTTGAGTTGGTTTAGGTGTGGCAGTAGGTATCCCCGTCGCTTCTTGTGTTGTGGTCTGCAGAGGGAGCTGAGGCGTGATCTCTATCGGGGTCGCCGTTGGCTCTGGTTGTGCCTGTACAGGTTCTGGTGTCGCGGTTTCGGATGGCTGAGGATCAGTTATTGCAATCGGTGTAGGAGTAGGAAATTCGGTGATTGACTGAGAGTCAGGAGGTTGAGTGGACTGATTATTTGTAGGTTGTTGAGTGGGAACAGTTTCTTCGCTTGGTGTAGGTTCGGGAGGCTGTGCCTCTTGAATTTGAACTGCTGGATTTTCGGGTTGGGCGCTAGTGGTGATACCTATAGCAAAGATAGAAAACCCGGGAGTTTCAGCTGAAAACCTTTCATAAAACAGATCTCCAGATCCTATAAATGAACCTGTATGTGTTGTTGGCAAAATCTGCCACTCATCTTTTAATCGGTAAAGTCCGATATCATCTTTCAGGATTCCTGATTCCTCTATCCATTGGCTTTTGATTTGGAACTCAATTATGCCTCGTAAGGTATCTGTATCAATTTCATCAGCCTCAACAGCTATTTCCATTGCCCTCAGTAAAAGAACATCATGAGGTGCTCTTAAGGTATCTGTTTTCACACTTTTGACGTTCAACTTGGCCTCATTACCTTCAAGGCCTCTTGTAAATGCGGAGATATTGGATAAGCGGCCTACGTCGGCCTCATCAGGAACGGGGATTTGTGCGTATAGATATTCGGGATCGGGGCCAGCAGAAAATATAATATTTTCTGCGATTGGCATGTCGGCGGCCATTGCGGGTTCTTCCGGCACTATGATGGGCGCCTGAGCCACTAAAGAGGATTCCGTTGCATCTGTTAGACCTGTTGCCAGCCCAACGGCGGATCCGTCTCCTAGCATTGTGGTGGCAGCGAATCCAATTATAGCCAAAATGCCTACGGCAGCGGCTCCCGTCATCCATGTGGTTCTTCTTTTCCAAATTGAATTGCGTCTAGACAAAGATCTTATTGTCCTAGGCATAACTCTGGTTGCTAAGGTTTGGTCACCAGTATCTGGAAGCTGATCTGCAACCTCATCAATGGCGTCCATGAATTCATCAGCTGATTGAAATCTGTCGTTTAGACTTTTCTCTAAAGCTTTACGGAGAAGGTTATCCAGTTCTTCAGGACAGCTTTCTATAATGCTAGAGAGCGGCTCGTATTCACCGTTCATATGGGCGTTGAATATGTCGTAGGCACTTTCGCCTTGGAATGGTGGAATTCCGGTAATAGTTTGGTAAAGTAGGCATCCAAGCGAATAAATGTCAGATCTGCCGTCTATTTCGCTACTTTGGATCTGTTCAGGAGACATGTAAAGAGGCGTTCCCACAGTAGCATCCGGAGTGGTTACCGTGGACATCACATCGGCGGTGGCGATCCCAAAATCAGTTAATTTCACGTCGCCGGAATCAGAGATTAGAACGTTTGCTGGCTTAACGTCTCGATGGGTCACACCGTTTTCATGTGTTACTGCCAGGGCGGAGGCGATTTGAGCCGCTACTGTTAAGGCTCTTCTTACTGGAAGCGGGTCACCTTGCTCAATTATCCGGGCCAAGTTCTCCGGTACATATTCAGTGACTATGTAATGCCGGCCCTCTTCCTCACCGTGATCGAACACTTTTGTAACATGCGGATGTTCAATGGATGCAAGGATTGAGGCCTCTCGCTGGAATCTCTCTAGGAAATCACCATCGCTGTGGCCTTCGGCAAGAATTTTAACGGCAACTATCTGGCCGGTGGAAGGATCGTGCCCGCGGTAAACCGTTCCTTGACCGCCTTTCCCGACGATCTCAAGAAGTTGATATCGACCAATTCTTCTAAGTTGCATTTGATTATAGTTTTACAGACATTAAATTGAATCCCACATAGTATTAGATTACATATAAGCGGTTTAGTCACGGGTGTTTACACTTATATAAACGCAGTTCGAATAAAATACACCCTGTTTGTTACGGTTAACC
>DJMH01000057.1:0-4126 GCA_002435305.1 Dehalococcoidia bacterium UBA6495 | reverse complement strand
GGTGTTTGATTATGCAAAAATTGAATCGAGCTGAGGTGGAAATAATTTTGGCTTCAGGAAGCTCCTTGGCCGAGTCAGATCTGTCTGAAACAAATCTGTCGGGGATAGATTTTTCTGCTGTAGATATGAGTTCATGTGATATGAGATATGCAGACTTAACTGGCGCGGTTCTAGATTCAGTTAATTTAAGTCATTCAAATATGGGGGGAGCAGACTTATCCTTTGCTTCACTGAAAAGAGCTAACCTAAAGAACGTAGATTTGCGTTGGGCAATTCTAAAGAATTCCGATTTTACCGATTCAGACATGCGATCTATTGGATTGTTAGAGGCAAATATCTCTGGAGCATTACTTGTACGGGCCGATGTGAGTGATGGTGATTTAAGGAGAACTAACCTTTCAGGAGCATCTCTTGTGGGAGTTAATCTTTCAGGATCCAATTTAGCCATGGCGAATCTTACTGGGGCAGATACCCAGGGAGTATCTTTTGATAACTGTAACATCTATGGCACTAAGTTCTAGCTACTAGACTACCCCTGGTCATCTTTTAATACCCTCCTTAAGATCTTACCGGATGCATTCTTGGGGATTGCGTCGATAAATTCCACTTCTCTCACGTGCTTAAAGGTAGCTACCTTTGATGAGACGAATGACATAATCGCATCTTCAGAGATATTACTTCCCTCTGTCTTTACTACGAAGGCTTTTGGAATCTCTCCGGATTCTTCGTCTGGTTTTCCAATCACGGCAGCGTCAGATATTTCTGGATGTTCTATTAGCAGGCCTTCTAGCTCGGCCGGTGGTACTTGGAAACCTTTGTATTTGATTAGTTCTTTCTTCCTATCAAGAACCCAAACATAGCCGTCCGCATCCATTTTGCCTATGTCGCCCGTATGAAGCCATCCATCTGACGTAATAGTTTCCTCTGTGGCTTTGGGATTGTTGAAATACCCCTTCATTACCTGGGGACCCCTGATTACCAACTCTCCTACCTCTCCGGTGTTTAACTCTTTAGTAGGATCTTCAACATCTACTATTTTTTCTTCAGTATCTGATACGGCCGGTCCAATTGACCCTGCCTTTATAAGATTTGGTTCTGTGAAATCGATATTCGTTACCGGAGATGACTCCGTCATTCCATATCCTTGAATAACAGGGCAATTCAAAACTTCAGATATTTTTAACTGTAATTCTGAAGAAAGCGGCGCTGCTCCGAACATGGCAAACTTGATGCATGACAAGTCTCTCGATGCCACCCCTGGATACTGACTTAATCCTAAGCCTACTGGTGGTACCGTAAAAAGCTTCGTCACTCGATGGGATTCAATTAATGACAAAAACTCTTCCATATCGAATCGGCCCATCATTACTTGAGTTGAACCAGCAGCTATACAGGGATTCATCAAGACATTCATGCCGTATATATGAAATAGCGGAAGGTGTACAAGAATCACGTCGTCCTCCGCCATAGATGCTCCGCCTGAAAGGCCCAGGATCTGTTCCACATTGCTTACCACATTGAAATGAGACAGCATTACCCCTTTGCTAAGGCCCGTCGTACCTGATGAATACGGAAGGGCTGCCAAATCATTTTCTGGGTCGATATTTATCGCCGTATAGGCTTCAGATTGGCCCAGTAATTCCCAAAATGATCCTCGAGTAGCTTTGTTGGATGTTATGGCAATTGATCTGACTTCATGTTTGATTAACTTTTTGGCTTCATTTAGGATTTCACTTAGAGATTCATGAACCACCAAAATCTTGCACCCACTATCCTCTACCTGGTGTGCAATTTCCCTTTCCCGATATCCCGAATTTAATGTAGATACTATGGCTCCCGATCTGCTTATTCCGTGGAATGCTATGACAAATTCAGCACAGTTGGGGGCAAGTATTCCAACTCGATCACCTTTCGAGACTCCTAGTGTTTTTAAAGCACCCGAAAATTGTGCGCTATATTCTTCCAATTCAGAGAAAGTGTAGCTGCTATCACCATCAATTATGGCGGTTTTATCAGGGAACTTTAGTGAGGCTTTTGTCAGAATATCGTGGACCGGATAAACACCATATGGTTTCAGCGACGGCCTTTTAATTTTTGCTGGCATATGACACCTCTCAGTTTTCTATTTATGAAAGATAAAGTGTTATTTCTGCATGCGGGAATGATACAGCAAGATTGCAATGGCGTTCCCTTTCTAGCGTGCTTATATAGCTAACGAAGTCGGGGTCATCTTTCTTCAGGGTATGTGGGCAACTTTGCCTACGCTCCATATGAGGGCATAAGTGCATATCTTTTTGGTAGTCCCAGAACCCCACCATTTTCATAGGTCCATAGAGTGTCTCTGCAACAATTCGAAGATCTGAAATTATTTCAGTGGCCCTTAGAGTTCCTTGACCTTTGATATCAAGAGTGACTTCTTCCATTTTGTTAATTCTCCGTGAAGTGGTCCCATCCGCCTGTTGTTATAGATATTTGGGCTCCAGAATTATCCACGGTATTTACATTCCCCGAACCAATTTCTATTTCTCCAACTATATGTAGGTCGATTTTGGTTGAATCAGAAATGTATCTGATGAGAGATTCGTGCCCCGTGATCAACAATTCGTAGTCTTCACCACCACTTATTGCCATTTCTCTAAAATTATCGGGGAATGATAATTTCAATTCTTCGTGTACGGGAATGGAATCTAGATTTATAGTGGCATTAACGCTGCTGGCAACGCATATTTTCTTAAGATCATTTAACAAGCCATCACTAATGTCCATTCCTGTCTTAATTCCCATATCCAAGAGATTGATACCCTCATATATTCTGGGCTTTGGGAGATAGTGAGCTTCGTAGAAATGTGATGCTTTTTGTAGATCACCACTTAGTAATAGTCTTAACCCAGCATTTGAACAACCGAGAGGCCCAGTGACAGCAATAACATCGCCGGGTACTGCTGTTTTTCTTTGCATTGTTTCGGGTTTTTCTGTTGAGCCTACAACAGTAATGGAAATGAAAAATGTATCAGACTTAACTATATCTCCACCGACCAATTCTCCCCCGTAAAGGTTTAAGAGATCTGCAAAACCTAAATAGAGATTTTCTAATTGTTCGACCGATATGTCTGCTCTTAATCCGAGGGTAACCACTGAATATACTGGTTTACATCCCATAGAGGCTATGTCGCTGTAATTTACAGCAAGCGATTTCCAACCCAGGTTCCGCATATCTACTTCATCGCTGACGAAATGGACCTTGTCCACCATAGCATCGGTAGTGACAACCTGTAGATTATCCAGGTTACCTATTACAGCTGCGTCATCTCCAATGGCGACTTGTATTTTACTCTCAGCATTGGGTGTGACGTTCTGTTCCAGTACCGTTTCCAGTCTGGCTATAAGGTCAAATTCGCTTATTTCTGATACTTTTGTCATCTCGTTAAGGTTATTATCTATGAAATATGACTTTGATCCTATGAAGTGATATAAAAGCTGTAATCCATACTATATTTGCTTTACGGGAGTACGGTAATTGAAAATCACTGAAATTAAAACTTTCCGGATGTCTGCGACCCCACATAAATCAGATTCCAATTCATGACGGATTTGCTACCCCTCCAGTAGGACCAGGCTGAGGTACGGATATAGATGAAGAGGCTTTGAAGGAATTTCCGCCTTCTGACTACACACCAGTAGACTCTGAGCCATACACTGAATTTTTTTAGAACAAAGCCTAGCTACAGAATAGCTATCCTCTTCTTTCGGAACTGATTCCAATCCCATTCAGCACCCCAACCAGGGCCTGACGGTGGTGTTACCCATCCCGCGACAGGTCTAATAGGGTTGAGTAACCCGATTTCCTCTCCCATTTCGGCTCCCCTGGATGGAGGAGCATTTTCAAACCAGTCTATATTTGAAATGCCGCAGTTAATGTGAGCATGGACAATTCCAAAAAGCGGGCCGTAGGCATTTGGTTCTACGGTCGTATTCAATAGGGCAGCGAATTTTGATGCATTCAAAACCGGAGTTGTTCCATGTCTGCCATTCACCCTCAGGATGTCTATTGCACCTGATTTAAGCCACAGCTTGCTAATTTCTGGTTCATTCATAAGAGTCTCGGCAGCTGCAATCGGTATTTTCA
>DJMH01000045.1 GCA_002435305.1 Dehalococcoidia bacterium UBA6495 | reverse complement strand
AATAAATATATAGTTTATTCTATCTTTATTAACCTAATATTTGGAGAAAATTATGTCACATAAATCAAAATCGTTTTCATTAACTTTGCTGATTATTGGTATTTTCCTGCTTGTTGTTTGTGGAGGTACTGTTTCTGCTGCCAAGGAAGTTTCGGTAGCCCTGCTATTACCAGGTCCAATTACTGATGGTGGTTGGGATCAACTGGCCTATGAAGGGTTACAAGAACTTAAGTCACAGAAAGGGTTTAAAGGCTCTTTCACCGAGAATATCGGTCAGTCTGATATTGCTGAGATTACCCGCGGTTACGCCGATGATGGTTATGATTTGATCATAGGCCATGGGTATGAGTTCGGCAGTGCCTTCATTGAGATCGCCCCCGAATACCCTAACCAGTTCTTCTTCGCCACAACTTTCCAGCCACAGGATAATATTCCTGCCAACATACAGTATGTGGATGCTGCATACTATGACGCCTCCTATGCCGCTGGAGCCCTGGCTGCACTTCTATCTAAGAGCCATGTGGTTGGTTTTGTCGGTGGGGGGGACAATCCCACTCAGCGCGGGATGATGAATGCCTTTATTTCTGGAGCAAAGAACACGGTGCCAGGCTCAACTGGTCTGGGGGTGGTGACAGGAGACTACAATGATGCGGTAAAAGGACGTGAAGCGGCCATCACCATGATTGGCAATGGCGCTGACGTGATCTGGCATGCAGCCGATGTCACCGGCCTCGGAGCAATAGAAGGTGCCGTTGCCAGTAATGCCCTGGTCTTGGGCGCATACTCAGACCAAACAGGGATAGCCCCTAAGCATATGGGCGCCAGTTTGGTAATGGACCTCAACAATATGGTACAAAAGCTGGGTCACGATGTCGCCAACGGCAGTTTCGCAGCAGGTCAAGAGTGGCAGCCGAAAGTGTCTGAGATGTGGCACTGGTCCGCCGGAGGGAAAGACCACAATCCGGCTATCATTCCCAATGACCTCTGGAAACAATACCTCCAGATTTGGAATGCACTTAATTGGTAAAATCAATTTTTCCATAGACCAATAATCAAATCTTTCCTATATCATTATGTGCGACGTTAATTATTTTACGTCGCACTTTTGATTAACAAGAAGGATGCGCTTAGTCATCAACATCAACAAGAATTGGGTAAAAACATGCTGCATTCTTAAAAATTTTTCCATCTGTTTCTGTGTCCAATTTTCTGAGAAGGAACGATAAAACAGAACGCATTTGTTAAAACTTTCCACCAACGAATTTTTCACGCCAGAGCGCCTAAACATAATTTTCATCCTACTCTTTGATGCGAATGAACAGCATGTGCCCCACCTACCTTGATTACCTATTACTGACAGATGGTGCCATATATCGAACTAAGAAATATTAACAAGCGTTTCTCAGATGTTAACGCAAATGATCATGTTGACCTAAGTGTCAATATGGGTGAGATTCACGCGCTGTTGGGGGAAAACGGTGCAGGCAAAAGCACCCTGATGAACATTCTTTACGGCTTGGATTATAAAGATGAAGGCGAAATTTTTGTGCAAGGTCAATTTTCAGATATCCGGACACCGAGTGATGCCATAGCTTTAGGCATCGGCATGATACATCAGGATTTTATGCTTATTCCACCTTTTACAGTTACTGAGAATGTGGTGGTAGGCCTTGATGAAGAGGGCTCGAGTCCCCTGTTAGATCTTGATAAAGCAGCAAGGAGCATCAAAGCACTTTCCGAGCAACATGGTTTAGATGTAGATCCTCACGCTCGTGTTGAACACCTTTCGGTTGGCGAAGAGCAGCGTGTTGAGATCCTTAAACTTTTATTTCGTAATGCCAAATTACTGATCCTGGATGAGCCTACAGCCGTGTTAACACCACAAGAAGCTGAGGGGCTTTTTGAAGTGTTGCGTTCTCTAGCAGACAATGACCATACCATCATATTTATCACTCATAAGCTCCATGAGGTTATGAACATTTCCGATCGAGTCACTGTCATGCGCGACGGCAAGGCAATCGACACATTAAAAACTGAATCTACCAACCCTAGAGAGTTGGCGATGAAGATGGTAGGCCGAGAAGTTGTTTTTCATATCGACAAAAATTTGAGGAAAAGTGGTGAGTGTGTACTACAGATTGAGAATTTACATGTCGATGATGATACTGGCTATCATAAAGTCCAAGGAGTGAGCTTAGATGTACACTCAGGTGAAATCTTAGGTCTAGCTGGCGTTGATGGAAACGGTCAATCCGAGTTGGCGCAAGCATTAATGAATCTTCGCCCTATTAAAGAGGGCAACATAATAGTTAATGATGTAGACGTAACAAACATTTCATCCTCTCTCCATCGCTCTGCAGGCATGGCCTATGTTCCTGCTGACAGGCGTAAAGTAGGCTCAGTAAGCGAACTGAGTGTCGCACTTAATACCATACTAGGAAACATCAATCATTACACCACCGCAGGCAATTTAATTATACAGGATTTACAGGTCAGAGAGCATGCTGAAGAATTGGTTGAACGTTTTGATGTGCGCCCACGAAATTTAACATTAGACGCGGGAAAGTTGTCCGGTGGAAATCTGCAAAAAGTGGTACTGGGGCGTGAAATCATGCATGAGCCAAGTCTTTTAATAGTAGAGCAACCCTCACGTGGTCTGGATGTAGGAGCGACAGAATATGTCCGTAGGCAATTACTGACAGAACGCGACCGAGGTACAGCGATTTTTCTCATTTCGGCTGAACTCGAGGAGATCTTGGCACTAAGCGATCGAATTGCCATTATTTATGAGGGAGAGATCATGGGAGTAATCAACTCTGATGAGGCTGTTGTGGAGGCGATTGGCCTAATGATGGGTGGTACTCGTTTAGAAGACCTTCCAGGTTATAGATGATGAGTAAAGCTTCCTTTCTTGAACGACGACAAACGCCGAAGGAATCAAGTTCAGTAACCATTTTCATCACGGCCTTGGCCATCATCTTGGCCTTGTTGTTTGGAAGCCTCCTGTTTCTTCCATTTGGGGTAGATCCCTTTAAAGCATACAGCACAATGGTTGAGTTGAGCTTTGGAACACTAAGGGGCATTGGATATACATTGATAAAAGCCACACCATTAATCTTTGTGGGACTAGGGACGATCTTTGCTTGGCGTTCCGGATTTTTCTACCTGGGTTTTGAGGGCACGATACTCATTGGAGCGGCGGCAGCAGTCTGGATTGCTCTTTTAACCGATACAGAAGGAGCTATTGGCCCTCTACCTCGTCTTCTCTTTCTTTTACTGGTTTTCCTGGTCAGCTTTGTAGCCGGTGGCATCTGGGCGGGTATTGTTGGTGTGATGCGTGGTAAATTTGGTGGTAATGAGGTTATCCTTTCCCTCATGATGAATTTCGTGGCTTTATTTCTGGTAAATTATCTGGTTTCTGGGCCCTTACGTGCACCTGGTGACCTACCGCAAACCCCTCGCATTCCCCAGGCAACGATCTTGGACTTCATCATTCCAGGTACGCGCGCCCACTCGGGTATTCTCCTTGCCCTTTTTGCTGCAATTGTAGTCTGGTTTGTATTGCGTAAGACTACGATTGGCTACAAGCAGATTGTTGCCGGGCTAAGTCCCAGCGCTGCATGGTATGGAGGCATAAACGTCGGAAACCGAGTCATCTTGGCCGCTTTTATCGGTGGCGGGTTGGGCGCCCTGGCGGGAATGGTTGAGGTCTTGGGGGTACACTTCCGTCTTTTGGATGGCCTCGGCGAAGGGACCGGGTTTGTTGGCATCGTTGCGGCACTTTTAGGCAAATTACATTCGATAGGGGTTGTTATTGCCTCCATCTTATACGCAGGAATGGAAGTGGGAGCCGATGTAATGCAGCGACGTGCCGGAGTGCCAAGCTCGGTGATTTTCGTTATCCAGAGTTTAATCGTTTTGTTCATCCTTGCCAGTGACATATTACGCTACTATCGCATTAATCTATCTAAATTGTTTGGCAATGACAGGGGTAAAAAGACCCTTGAAGTTGACTCTTCAACCTAACGCAAAGGAAAAAACATGGGTCTGGAACAGTTGTTTACATCTGCATTTCTAATCACTTGGTTAGCAGCCAGTGTCCGACTTGCAGGGCCAGTATTATTAGCAGCACTAGGAGAGATCTTCGATGAATTGGGTGGCATCTTAAACATAGGGATCGAAGGCACAATTCTGTTTGGCGCATTGACCAGCTTTTTAATCTCCTTTCTGATCGGTAATGCCTGGTTGGGTATCTTAGGTGCCATTATCGTAGGTATTATCTCCAACTTATTCCTGGCCTGGATGTATATTACGGTCAGAGCAAATCAGGTTGTGGTAGGTATAATTTTTAACCTTCTGGCACTAGGGCTTACGAGCTACACCTTTCGTGCTGTCTTAGGAACCCAGGCTCGACCGCAAAAAGCAACAATGATTGAAACTTTAGACATTCCAATACTGTCTGACCTGCCCTTTTTCGGTCCCGTTTTTTTTAGTCATAGCATTTTTTTGTACATTACCATCGCTCTGGTTTTTGTCTCTGGATTTGTTCTCTACCGAACCAAGTTCGGCCTTAAATTACGCGCTGTTGGTGAGCATCCCCGAGCTGCGGATACGGCTGGTATCAATGTAATGAAAATGCGCTATATTGGTGTAATGATTTCAGGCGCGGCAGCCAGCCTTGCAGGAGCCTATCTAGTTTTGGGGCAACTCGGGATTTTCCGAGACAATATAGTTTCCGGTCGTGGTTTTATCGCCCTGGCCATTGTAATTTTTGGACGTTGGAACCCATACAAAGCTGCCTTGGCTGCCCTGGTTTTTGGAGCGGCTGACGCACTGCAACTTTCATTACAGATTTTTGCGTTCAAAATCCCGCCTCAAGTACTTCTTTGCTTACCTTATTTTCTAACCATCTTGGCTATGTCTGGTCTAATGGGAAAGGCGGTCCAGCCTGCAGCCTTGTTGAAACCATACAACAAAAACTAACTACTTTATGTAATAGGGGCAGGGCCTTGTGCACCCCGGCAGCTCGATCAATATCTTATAATGTTATAGGTCAATTTATTGAAAGTT
>DJMH01000081.1 GCA_002435305.1 Dehalococcoidia bacterium UBA6495 | reverse complement strand
TGGGCTAGTGTTGCTGAAATAGATGACCTAGGTATTGCTGTTGCTACAAAATTGGCGATGACACGGGCTATGGAGAAATCCCTCATTCAGCCAGATTATCTTCTCGTAGATGCAGTCAAATTGGATGAATGCCCTGTCCCATATGAAGCCATTGTAAAAGGCGACGTAATATCAAGGACAATTGCCGCGGCATCAATTATTGCTAAAGTCACTAGAGATTTTCATATGTCTAACTTGGATATGAAATACCCGGGGTATGCTTTTGAAAAAAACAAAGGTTACGGTACTAGAGATCATATGATTGCTATAAAATCTAAGGGACCAACTGACATTCATAGAGTGAGTTTTGAACCCGTGGCTAGTACGAAGCGCTGATTAGGTTAAAAATGCCAATATACGAGTATAGATGTAAGGATTGTAAAGATGACTTTGAGTTGTTCTTCAAGTCTTTCAATTCCACTCAAGACCCAGTTTGCCCTTCGTGTGGGTCGATTGAGGTTGGAAAAAAATTATCTCGGGTCACCTTCAAATTTGGAGGATCCTTTGATAAGACTGAAGCGGATAATTATTATTCTGATTCATCCAACATAGGGAAGAATGTCGAGGCTTCTTTTTCAAAACATGGTGTGGATATGCCAGATAGCGTGAGGAAATCTATTGATGATGCCCGAGGTGGCAAGATGCCGGACGGATTAGATCTATAAAGGAAACGCAATATATGTCAGAACTTTTAGCTTCTATATGCCGGGAAATATCAGATTTTATTCCCGATACTGAGAAAGATTTAAAAACTGAACTGGGTTCTATATTAGGTACAAATAATTTATCAAAATCAAGTACTTCAGTAGCTAAAAAGCCAGAAAAGGCTCTAAATCTTTGTGCGGCTGCCTTATCTATCATAGAAATGGATGATGGCAGTAATGAAAAAACGAAGGAAATTATCAGCAAAATTGAGAATTACTTTTCCCTACAGGTAAGGCTAACGATAAGAAATAAGATGGAAGGCATTTACATAATAGTGGATCCGGAAGCAACCAATAAAGTAGATGCCTATGACATGACTAAGTCTTCCTTGGAAGGTGGGGTGAAGGTAGTTCAATATAGAGATAAATTGAATGACCGAGCCACATTTTTGGAAAATTGCTATAAAATTAAAGAACTTTGCGATCAATATAATGCTGCTTTTGTAGTAAATGACGCGGTTGATATAGCGAAATTAGCTGAGGCCGATTTTCTCCATGTGGGCCAGTCAGATATGCCAGTTGAAGAAGCCCGGCGAATTTTAAAACCTTCTCAATGTATCGGTAGATCAAATGGAGGAGTGTTGGAATCAACAGAGTCGGAAGAATTCGGTGTCGACTATCTTGCCGTAGGAGCCATATATGCAACCTCGACGATGGGTAAGTCGGCAAGAAACCCACTCGGACCTTCCATGATTACGAAGGTGAAATCCCAGACAGGGCTGCCAATTGTTGCCATTGGTGGTATCACGATTGAAAACCTTCCGTATGTTATTCAGGCAGGCGCTGATTCTGTATGCATGGTGAGTGCTATTACTATGTCTGAAGATCCGGAGGCATCCGCCCGAAAATTGGTAAATATTTGGGACACATTTAAATAAAACTAATAGTGAGTATTACCCATATTATGGGTCTCATCTATATTGACCCCGGATTTTCCAAAGAAGAAAATTAAAGCTTGTGCAAACTTGACCCAATTATGTTTTTTGCACAAGAATTTAGGAGAATACAATGGAACTGATACAGATTGTTGCTCTTGTTGCCTCATTAGTCTCTTTGACCTTTGCGGCATTCCTCGCTTATAAAGTTGTAGGAAAAGACGAAGGTAATGACCAGATCCGATTTATCGGTAAGGCCATTCAAGACGGGGCCATGGCGTTTCTATCACGGGAATATCGCCTGTTAGCTATATTTGTTGCAATTATGGCAGTTATTCTAGCTGTTTTTGTCGACCTTGATGTCACTGGTAGAATTGACAAACCGAGCACTTCCTCAATACCTGTCGGCACTGCGATTGCTTACTTGGTTGGAGCTTTTGGTTCAGGATTGGCCGGCTTTATAGGCATGAGCATAGCCGTCAGGGCAAACACCCGAACCACAGTACAAGCAATGCAAGGTTTGAACCCAGCTTTAAGGGTGGCTTTTAACAGTGGTGCAGTAATGGGCATGTCGGTGGTAGGGCTTGCACTTATTGGTGTGACTTTGATGCTTATTGTTTTTAGTAATGATGCATCTATAGTGGCTGGATTTGGATTTGGAGCATCATCAATAGCCTTGTTCGCCAGGGTTGGCGGAGGAATTTTTACCAAAGCTGCCGATGTGGGGGCGGACTTGGTAGGTAAGATAGAACAAGGAATACCCGAGGACGATCCCCGCAACCCTGCTACTGTAGCTGACAATGTCGGGGATAATGTTGGTGACGTTGCAGGTATGGGAGCTGACCTTTTTGAGTCCTATGTGGGATCGATAATTGCGACTGTTGCCTTAGCAGCGGTAGGTGCATCGTTCCTAGGGGCCAAAACTTTAGAGTTACAGTTGTTTCCTCTTCTGGTTGCATCCATAGGAATCATTGCTTCAATAATCGGTACCTTTTTAGTTAGAACAGGGGAAGGAGCTGACATGGGTCGACTCCTGTGGTCTCTGAGGACGGGAATTTTCTCAGCTGGCGCCCTTGTCCTAATTGGAACAGGAGGATTGATTGTTCTTTTGGGTCTCGACTTCAATCTTTTCTGGGTTGTGTTGATAGGTTTGGTAGCAGGGCAGTTAATAGGTACTGCCTCTGAGTACTATACGTCATACGAATATAGCCCTACCAAGAAATTAGCTGAACAGTCGGAGACTGGGCCCGCAACAATTATGATCGGTGGACTAGGTCTCGGCATGATTAGCACAGTAATTCCAGGCTTGGTTATCATTGTAGCGATGTGGCTCTCTTACGAATTCGCAGAATTGTATGGAATCGCCCTTGCTGCAGTTGGTATGCTGTCAACTTTAGGTATAACTCTGGCAACTGATGCTTATGGTCCAGTGGCTGATAATGCTGGTGGAATTGCTGAGCAGGCAGGGCTTGATCCAGAGGTTAGAGAGCGAACAGATGCTTTAGATTCGCTGGGTAATACAACAGCGGCTACAGGAAAAGGTTTTGCTATAGGATCCGCTGTTCTTACAGCACTTGCCTTAATGGCTGCTTATGCTCAGGCAGTAGGCCTTCAGACCCTGGATGTAATGAATGTAAAAGTTATGATGGGCCTTATAATTGGTGCGATTATGCCCTTCTTGTTTGCAGCGCTTACTATGCAGGCTGTAGGAAGAGCAGCATATGCGATGGTGCAAGAGGTCCGGAGACAATTCAGAGAAATAGAAGGCTTGCTAGAGGGAACAGCTGATGCGGATTACGCAAGGGCTGTTGATATATCTACACAAGGTGCGATGAAAGAAATGGTAATGCCAGGTCTTATTGCCGTTGTGGTTCCAATTGTGGTTGGCATAATTTTGGGTCCTGGAGCTCTAGGCGGGCTTCTTGTAGGGTCCATTGCTACCGGGTTCTTATTCGCAATAATGATGGCAAATGCGGGTGGAGCTTGGGACAATGCCAAGAAGTATATTGAGGCAGGCAATTTGGGAGGAAAAGGATCTGACCAGCACTCAGCCGCGGTTGTAGGTGATACGGTCGGAGACCCATTCAAGGACACATCGGGACCAGCACTGAACATACTGCTTAAATTAATGTCCATAGTGGCATTAGTGTTTGGACCTTTGTTTATAGCCTAAGAACCAAAAAACACACCATGCTGGAAATTTGAATGAGGGTGATGATAAATCGCCCTCATTTTTATTTTAGGCCGTTTTTATTGCTATTCCAAGGTTGGTAGAAAAACTTTCCGATGATTTTTATGATAAGCCCGGGATCCTGATTAACTTTCCGGAACCATCTCGGTATTCCCCTATTATCAATTTGTAAACGAAATAGGTGTTATGTACTACATCTACAAAGAAAAATAGTCCTGCTAGGATCCAGGCAGAGGAAAAAAAGAAGATTCCGGCGGCAATCAAGAGAGATAAGTCAAATAACCCATGGAGCCACCTTCCGACATAAAAATGATGAATGCCAACAGTTCCAAAAATTGCAGCGAGACATACAGCCGTGACATATGACTTCCGGGAGGAATCTGAAAAATCCTCGGTAGATTCCTGCGTGCCAAATTCGTTACCACAGGAACGACAAAATCGAGTGCCTATTTCGTTACTAGATCCGCAATTTGGACAACGCATATGAAAAATCCACGAAATTCAAATAGATGAAACCTTTCTTATGCCTGAGGTTTTATAGGTAATCCGTTACTGTCTTTAAAGTTACCGACCGCAATCATAATAACGTCGATTAAAGTCCATATTCCCAAACCGCCGAGCGTCAGAATCATCACTATTCCTGTGCCTATTTTCCCGACGTAGAATCGGTGTACACCAAAACCACCTAACAAAATAGCTAGAATCAGAGTGGCGACGAAACTTTTCTCACTCATGCAAATAACTCCTTTCCTTATTAGGGGACTCCTTCTCGAAGTATAGGATAGGCGTGCCAATTTTTGAACTCTTTTACAACCTTCTTAACTTAATATTTGGAAATACCACCTGATGCGATGATGCCTATTGGGCTATATTGGTGGCAAGTATATTTTCATTGCGAATGCCTGTCATAATTTTTGGGAAATTATGGTTTAAATGGCCACCGACGGTTCTATACAACATCCAATTTGGTTCCTATCATCTGACAGATTTGATAAATAATGGTCAAATCTAAACAGGACACATTTGTTACTCTTAACCAGTTATAATGTGCCCTCTGCTTTTAGCAGTTGGAATGTGAAATGCCCAGGTGGCGGAATGGTAGACGCGGCGGACTTAAAATCC
>DJMH01000102.1 GCA_002435305.1 Dehalococcoidia bacterium UBA6495 | reverse complement strand
AAAATGGTCGTCTTCATTGAATAAGATGGGCATATCATGCCACTCTGTAAGCTTCCTGGTTTCCTCTACCATTTCTGAAATTCTTTTGGGATCAATAACACCGTTTCCGTGCATGAGGATAAAATCGGATGACTTAACCACATTGTTCTCAGGGATAGTATTCCCGCCGTAGCTGGTGCCAACTAATATTCTTGTCGAATCGTATTGGATGGATTTTACCAAATCTATGAGTTCATGAACTCTATGAGGTTGGAGAATTTCGTGTTCATATTTTGGGACACTGCATTCGTTATTGATTTCTATCACAACGTTCTCATATCCACTGGTTAGGATCCACTCACAGGTATTTTGAACCGCCGATTTCACTGATGATTCGTCTCTAATTCTTTCATCTTGTCCGAAATAAAATAAACCTAGAATAAGCACCATCGATAATTTATCAGTCTCTTCGATTATTTTGCTGAGCCTGCGAATGTATTCAGGCTTTAAGCTGCCGTCAGGATTGAAACCCGAACTATTCCACGGTTGAGATTCAGGGGATGGCAGCCCTTCCCATATTTCTGAATCTTTTCCTGACATTCCCCACTCTTTCATAAATTCCCTGAATTGATTCAGTCGGTAATACCCAAAGGGTGCTCCCCCTTGTAAGTTAACTGTGACGGCTGTCAATCCTTTTCTTTTGTATTCAGGCAACATACTGATAAATTCGATGGTGTTCCTGTCTGGGTTCCATTCGGCTGTATCAGGGTATTTCCAAAGATGACGCGTGTAGGGATTGTCATCGTCAAAGATTGCGTTCACCATTCTTGCATTTAGTAATAAACCTTCTATATTGATACCTTGGTAGGTAATGCCTCGATAGGTATGTACGCCATCTATCAACCATTTTTTACCACGAATGGATACCCGGGTCATACTTTGCTTAATCCTTGCTATTCTCTTTGCTTTGCTACTCTTCGGGACCCGCCCATATCTGAGCCAGGCAATGGTACGGTACCAACTATTTCTTCGGTTTCAAATTTATTTATCGTGTCTCTGCTGTACCCAAGTAGTTCTTCTAATATGTGTTCGTTATCTTGACCAAGACAAGGTGCTGGGTTGTGAGTTATTCGTCCTTGGTCGCTTTCGAACTTAAATATTGGCCCACTCATGGGGTAGAGACCTGCAGCTGGATGGTCAACTATTTGGAAAAAGTCCCTTTCGTTTAAATGAGGGTCTGCATATGAATCTGCACCGCAATCTATAACAACTCCAGAGCTTATATTTGCAGCTTGCAGAAGTGCTAACGCATCATACCTATCTAGGGTAGAAGTCCATTCATTTATCACATTATCAAGGTGATCATGGTTTTGAAGTCGGGTTTCCACAGAATCGAGATCTGTGTCCTCTAATGTGTCATCTGCAATAATTGTTTTAAGTTCAGACCATTCTTCGTCTGTTTTGATACTTATTGCTATCCAATTATCGTCTCCAGAACATTTATATACCCCCTGAGGGGCAAAATCTGGATGACGATTACCTCTTCGTGTTCTTATTGACGATGTCATTTGATTCTCAAGGTATATTTCTCCGAGATGGGTCATAAACGACTCGGCTTGCGACAAATCTATGAATTGGCCTTTCCCTGTCTTTGCTCTATATACCAAAGCTGAAGCAAGGGCCATTACCCCGTTTATAGCTGCCACAGCATCCGGATGATGAACCAGTGAATTAGAAGAGTGGTCCCTATCAGGATATCCTCTTAAAAAGGAGTGTCCTGTAATTGCGTCTATTGCCATTCCCATACTGCGGTAGTTGGCGTAAGGACCGTCATTTCCATAGCCTGGCATCAACATGTAGATGATATCGGGTTTTATCTTTCTGACCTGTTCATAGCTGAGTCCAAAATTTTCCATTACTGTACGTGAATAATTGCAGAAAACAACATCACTTTGCGAAACCAAATCTTTGAAAGAATTTAATCCCTGACGGGTTTTCAGGTCCAGAGTGAGGCTTTTTTTGTTTCGATTTATAGCGTTGAAATTTGACTGTCGATTCCACGGCTCCTTCCCTGGGTCGGCATTGGGATATCCTCCTGCGTTGGCGGGAGGATTTATTGGTCCTCTTCCGATTCTCTGAATAGATTCAATTTTGATTACCTCGGCTCCCATGTCACCAAGTAGACATCCACAAAACGGTCCAGCCCATATTTCAGACAGTTCGAGGGCTCTTATTGAAGATAGGGGCTGACTCACTTCTGAATTCATATGATATTTTCCATGGCAAGTATTTCTATTTGGTCATCAGATAATTCTAATAGTTTCCTAAGAACTTCATTTGTATTTTGGCTGAGTTTAGGAGCGGCTTTAATTGATGAGGTGGGTGCATTTGAAAATCGGAAAGGATCGCCCGTCATGCGTAGAGTTTGTCCGTTCGGATGATCCACATTTTGAAAAAATCCTCTAGCCTGAAATTGTTCGTTTTTGTGAACTTCTTCAGGCTGGAGGATTGGTGATCCGGGAACTCCAGCGGCTTGGACGGCTTGAAAAATTTCTTCCCTCGTTTTATCGTCCACCCAAGCTTGGAATATAGCTTCTAAATTTTCCCTATTTTCTGATCTCTTGATGGTGTCATTATATTTCGGATCTGCCATCAGATCTTCTCTGTTAATCATTTTGGCTATATTTGGCCACATCCTCGGACCTAAAGGAAGAAAACTAAAATATCCATCTTTACATCGAAAAGTTCCCACGGCATATGGTTCACGGGCACCAGACGCCGAGGTTCTCGGTTGCGATCTTGGATCAGGTTCGCCAGCATATATAAATGGTGATCTTCTTCCAATTTGGTGGGGGTGACCGGCCATACACTCTTGTATGGAAATATCTAACCAGTCTCCATGACCAGTAAGGGTTCTCTTAAATAGAGCCGCTGTAGTGGCGGCGGCGGCGGCGTTACCTGCGAAATATTGGGCTATTTCACCCGAGTATCGGAGAGGTTCTCTATCAGGTAAACCCTCTCTATACATAGCCCCTGTCATAGCAAACAAGGTTAATTCATCATAGTGAAAGTTTTTGTATGGTCCTGTTTGGCCGTAAGGTGTAATTGAGGTGAAAATAATCGACGGGTTGGATTTTTTAATTTGATTGTATGCCAGCCCAATTTTGTCTAAATGTCCTGGTTTCTGGGTTTCGACTACGACGTCGCAAACTTTCATCAAAGCGGCCAAAATACTTTGGCCCTTTGGGTCATCTAAATTTATGGTGATGCTTTTTTTCCCGGCATTTAGATGGAGGAACAGTGGACTGTCACCACTCTGATTACCTGGGTTACTGTTGGTCCATTTTCTGAGTGGGTCCCCACTGAGTGGCTCTACTTTGACCACCTCACATCCATACAATCCTAATGTTTTTGCACAAAAGGAGGCAGCCAACCTGTCTGACAGGTCCAAAACTATGATTTCTTCAAGGGCACCATAAGGCATATTTCAGATATAAACTCTAGCTAAATAGTAAGTGCCATTGTCCATATGTATGTAAGGGGTGTCAAACTTAGAGGTCTAGTTCAAAAAGTGGCGGAATGGATCCCAAATTGGCAATCACAAATTTGTTATAAATCCCGCACCTTCATGATAATAACCCCATCGGCTTCATATATTTTCTCGAGTTTCCCATCTAGACCTTCATATATCTTTCTTAATCCACTGTCAGGATAATACAGTTTTTCAACCTCTCCTATCACTATATATTTGACTCCATATTTGTCTATGAGATTCCCTGCTAACTCAAAGCCAGGCGTGGTGTAAATAGCATTTACATCGGCCATTCGGGAGTTTATTTCATTGCGATATTCCCACCTTTGTTGTTGTTGATGCCATTCCCATCCAACGACTGTTGGAAGGCCAGTATGGATTGAGATTCTGCTTCCCCACCGATAAGTCGGAGTTACACCTTCCAAAATTACTGGGGATCCTTCAATGTTATCTCTAATCCAACGGATTGCTGCCATATCGGCGGATAAACTTACGTCACCATTTTCATCCCTATAAATGCCATCTCTGACGAATTCATATCCATCAAGAGTAAATGTTGTTACTGATTTGTAGAAACGATCTTGTAATCTATCAACCGTTCCAAACATTGTATAAATCAGGCTGCTTGATATAAGTAGAAAGATAAAAACGACCCAGCAGTATGAGAGAGTCGATTTAAGTGAAAAGGACATTTGTGTAATTAATTGGTATAAGAAGTAGGCTGCCGCTATACCCAGAATAATCCAAACATGCAGATAAAACTTAAATACTGTATTCATCCTGTCGATATCGCCTTCAATTCTCCAGATATCTACACCTATCACCACTGAGAAAGCCCCGATGGCAAGCAGGCAAGGAAAAAACGAATCAGAGTAGGAAGATTTGGAGTTCTTAAATTCCAAGAAACAGTAACTAACTAATACGAATATCATCAGCATAGATAGAGGAATAGCGCCTCCCAACATTCCGGATGACAATGCGACTATGAGATATCCGAAGAGCAAGACAGTAATCAAGATCAAAGCAAGAAACTTGGGGTGGGAACTGTATATCCTTTCTGTTAGATGTTTAGCCGAAAATCGAATCACGTTTTGGTGAGCTATGAATGGAAACACGGAATAAAGGCACCAAGAGAAGGCTATGGCCAAAAATAAACCGTTTATTGATATAAATTGGGAAAACGTCGTGGTATTTGTTGTTTTTTCTATCCAATTGAAAAAAGTTATCGAATTAAGATGATAAGGAAGGAAGGAAAAGTAAGCTATGGTTAGTACATATGCAGATTTCCAAATCACCCTAAAAAATACTAAAGAATTTAATCCTCCTATTTGTCTGAGTTCAGCTATCAATAAAGACCCCATAGCTATAACTGTATAAATAGGTACGTCCCACGTGTTTATGGCCGCCAAGCATCCTACAGACAGGCCTAATACTGACAAGGATGGCAAGGATTTCCACCATATATTACCGAAATCATTGCGCGTTATTTGTAGGGCTAAGCCCATTACTAGAAGGGTAAATGGTATGGAAATTAAGTGGGCATGAAGGTCTGAAAAAAGGAATGTAAAGAAAGGGAACTCTGTAATTTCATGTCCAGGTGGGTCGGGCTGCATCATTCGACTACTTCTCCAGTAGTCAAAATCTGTAAAAATATTGGATCCATATCTTATAGAATCCCAAACTTGGTAAAGCCCATCAAGATTACCCAAAACACATACGAAAAGGATAGAAAATAATCCAGCTATCACAGGGCTGATTTTGTTCGGATTTTTCTTTCTGGAAAGAATGTTCCTTCCTATTGAATACACAGAACAGGTGGTTAAAGCGAAGAAAGTCGCGATCGCTAGGTTATAAGCTACTTCTGTCGTAATTCCGGTCAGATGGATCAAAGAGGCTACGATAAACTGACCCCAGTAGTAGTAATTCAAGTATCCTCCTGAAAACCACGGGTCATATGGAGGCATATAGGTTGATTTAAGCACCGCATTGAGGTAGGCCATATCCATTGGTTTTTCCCCGCCCCTGTAAGGGTGCCAGAGGTCAGGGTTCATCATTCGGATAAGAGTAAATGCTAAAAAAGAGCCGAGGAACAGGATTTCCAGACTTATTATTTTTGACCAATTCGCTGAGATATATTTGAAAATTTCCCGATATTTTTTAATTGTTATACATATTGAAATCGTAGATACCAATGCTATGCCGAACCAGAGAGACGATTGACCAAATCTCATTATGTGCAGACTAGATAAAATCCAGGCTGTAAAGCACACCATTAGTAAGCCCAATGTTTTCGCAAACAAGAATCCTTTGTCGTCAAATGTGGAAAACATAAGATAGCCAATAGGAAATGAAATTAATGAAATAAGTGTCAAACAGGCTATCCAAAAAAAGATGGGGTACCGGTTTGATGTAGAATCAGTGTGAATGATATTAGACCAGGTGCCACCTTTCTCTTGACTTGCTTTAGTCGATTCCGACATCATCAAACTGGCTGTATTTTCTTTGCTGGCGGGAACGGCTTTCTCTCGATTAACAGATATAAAATCCATCGATTTTTGTTCTATGATGGTTTTTAATCTAGTAGGTTCTAGTTTTTCAGAATTAAAAAAAATGATTATTTTAGGGTGGTCATATACTGAAAAACTTTCGTCTGCAAAACCACCATTAATACTTATCCTGTCTCTGGGAAAAATTGGTTTATCTACAGATGGTAAGTTAGGCCTGGAAAAAGAATCTTCATAAATTTCGATGTTTGCAAAAGACATATAAGAATTTTCTATATGAACAGGTTGAAATCCTAAATCCCCCGAGAATAAAGCGTTGTAGTATCCGCTCATAAGAGGGTAACGTTCTGGAATTCGGGTGACTGTTCCGTAGAGGCGATTACTGAAAATTATTAAATAATCCGTTTCTGATAGGGATTCCGACATTTTATTTAATTTGGGGGGGGTATCTGGGTCGTATATCGGAAGCTCACGGACATTGTATTTTTCCAAACTGGGAAGGCTTTCTTCCCAATGTTCTTTTAGTAAGGAAGAGTTGAGTGGTACGTTTTGGTTTATCCAATCGGAGGCTGCGACCCCAGGATGTGGTGTGGCATATATATTTTGGAAGGCTAACCCAAATGTAATGGTGGAAAATATGACTAAAATAGACCCAAGGTATCCTAACTTTTTGATGGAATTTTGGGGGCTACGTGTTAGCTGTACTAAGAAAGCGCTCCCAAGTATTACCAACAATGGGATTATTGGTAGTAAATATCTTGTGAATTTAACTTCAAAGCTGCCAACGATGAGAGCATAAGGAATTACCCAAGAAAGAATTAGTGTGGTCTCTAACGACTTGGACCCCCTTAATAAAAAGTTGATTATTAAGATGAAAAATGCAAGGCCAGAGGCAACCAAAATCATCAGGATTGAATTCGATAAGGTTAATAAAAGGCCGCAGGCGAACATTGTTGCCACTGTGAACGTTCCTAAGGCCCAGTGTCTTTTACATACCAGGGCCGAAATCGCTCCTATCAGACCTATTATCGTAAGCGGCCATCCTAGTCCCCATCGACCTAATTGAGTGATTTGGTACAAGTAAGGAGTGGTGTCTATGTATTGCCTTGTATATGGATAATCCCTGATTCTCCTTACCATTTCCGATTGTTCTGTAGTGTCCGCAATAAATTGGTTCCAATCAAGAATTGCGTAGGGCTCGGCCAATACGAAAGCAATTAACCCTAGTAGTAGGCCTACACCTAGGTTTTTAATTGCGATGGATATCGGGAATAGAATCTTTTTCGGTTCGAAGTAATAGGAAATGGAACCTATCACGTGGGAGAACAAGAACACACCTAGAATTGGAAAAAAACTTATCTTTGATGCTAAACCTAACCCAATCAATATCCCGGCTATCACAGAGTCTCGAAGCCTGCCTTTTTGGGCAACTCGATAAAGGAAAAATAGAGTCCATACAGCAAAGAGAGATACAAAAGTGTCAAAAGCAAAAAAATTCGATAACTGAATGTGTATAACAGAAAATGACACCAATAAAGATGCCAGAAGGCTAACTCGATTACCAAAACATACCCTTGCCAAAAGTGCGGTTCCAGCTATGGTCCCAAGGTCAGCCAAGGTAGAAAGAGACCTGGCCATACTTCTAGGATCAAATATCTCAGATCCAGTAAGCGCTCCCCAAATTGATTGAAGGATCTCTAACAAATAAATTGGTAAACTTCCGTAAGGGAACCAATGGGGGTTCCAGGTGCTTGCTGAGCGGTCAAATAATATTGAAAGGTTCGAAAGTGAAGGGAACTCAATTTCCCAAACTTTCATCAAAATGGCCCGTTCATCAGGGTGGGGAGTAAAACCAAAGCCCTGGTCCCAATTTATGCCATTAAAGCGCAAAAGGGAGGCGATGGATAGTATTAGTATCAAAGCCAACCAATATGTTTTTTCAGGACTCTTAGTCAATAAAGATTTTAGGTTTTTTTTACTCATTATTTCACTGGTTGATTCTATAATTCTTTACCAACTTGCTACCTTATATCAGATGATTGACTGAGTTGACCATTGAGGTAAAATCCTTTGGCTTGCGATGTGATGGATTGCGTCCTTTTCTGAATTTGGTAGGAGTAAAAATATGGGAGTGGACAGAGATTATAGATGTCAGGTCATTAAACCAGAAGACTTTAACGAATTTTGGGGATTGGTCCTAGATGAACTTTCATCAATCGAACTTAATGTTAAGTGTGAAAAAGATGAACTCAGGTCCGATAGTAAGGTTACCGTATATCAAATCTTTTATGATAGTTTAGATCATGTGCGAATATCCGGTTGGTACTCTGTCCCTAATACTCCAGTTAATGGATTACCGGCTATTTTGCTGGTTCCAGGTTACCAAAGCGACCCACCAATTCCTAAGGATTGGTCTGCCAAAGGATATGCTTGTTTATCAGTTAATCCCAGAGGGAAAGTCAGGAGTAGAAGTCAATTTGATCCTGGGTATCCCGGGTTGCTAACCCATCGGATAGTAGATAAGAATACATACTCTTATCGAGGCTTTTATGCCGATGCTTGGCGAGGAATTGATTTTTTGTTGAGTAGAGGAGAAGTGGACAGTGAGAGGATTGGTGTGGCTGGTAGTAGCCAAGGCGGTGGCCTAGCCATTACCACATCAGCTATGAGGAAAGAAATCAAAGCTGCTTCCGCAGGTGCTCCATATTTGTGTGGATTTATGGACGCAATCGAGTTAACAGACACGTATCCCTACCAAGAGATTAATGACTATCTTCGTACCTACCCTGACAGATTAGAAAAAGTTGAGGGCACCCTGGCTTATTTTGATGGTATATCGTTTGCCGATCAAATTAACTGCCCAATTATCATGAACTTGGGATTGCAAGATAACGTGTGCCCTCCTGAGACAGGATATGCACTTTTTGAGACTATAGGCAGTAAAGATAAAAAACTTTTTGAATATGAAGGCCATGGGCACGAGGCAGGAAGATACGTACATTCAGGCATCATGGATCAGTTTTTTGATAAGCATTTGAAAGGTTAGTGAAGAAATGAGCGATAACAGACCATTAGATTTTGGCCAATTTTGGTACTCCTTAGGAAAAGAATTGAGTGAGGTGCCGATAGCTGCAGAGACGGAAACTCTTACCATGCGTTCAACAGATTTTGCAGATCTATACGGGATTCATATTTCCAGCATAGGGCCATACACAATATATGGCTACCTGAGTATTCCAAAAGGGGATGGCCCTTTTCCTGTTATTTATTATGTGCCTAAAAATGCCAGTGTTTTGGAAATAATCCCACAGGGAACTTCCAATCAAATAAGAAGTAGATATATCACTTTTTCACTAGCCTGCCGTGGCATGAGAACTGCAGATAGTCCATATGCGGCTATGTATCCGGGACAGCTTACTGAAGGAATAGAATCTCTCTCTTCGTACATTTACAGGGGAGTAGTCGCGGATACTCTTAGAGGACTAGATTTTTTGTTGACATGCCCAACGATTGATAAGTCGTCAATTGTCGCCTGGGGAAATGACAACGCTTTGCTGGCAGGAGCACTACATGGTGCAGTAACACATATAGTTTCAACTCCCTCATTTCTATATGACACAATTAACCAGGCCTCCAGAACTTCTTCATACCCTCTTGAGGAGTTTAATGATTATCTCCGGCACAATCCAGAAGGAAAAGGCCAAATATCGGAAATTCTTAGTTATTATGATTTGAGATTTCATAGTTCGGCTATAACCGCTGAATCCCTCATTATGGCCGATTATGACGGAGGTCTTTTTGACAAAAAAACCCTGCGGAACCTCACTGAAAATATGAATGGTGCAGTTACAGTTCACCCCTCTGAACGATCCAGTTATAAAGATGGTATGTTCTGTGAGAAATGGATCACAGATAAGTTATTTGGCAAAGACGCAACACCCATAGTTCCTAACCATTGGAAGGTAGAATAAATTTCTTGGAATTTGAAATGGGGCTTAAAGATCAATTGATACCAAGTGGTATTTCCGTTCCTCAGTCCTTTATTGATGGCCCTGTGGATATGGGTCTCATAAAGGAATTTGTGATCGCAGCGGAAGACCTGGAATATCAAGGGCTATGGGTACAGGAAAAAATTATAGGAGAGATATCTTCCCTAGAGCCTATTAACCTACTTAGCTATATATCTGGGTTGACATCAGTAGCAGAACTAGGAGTTGCTGTGCTTATAGGGTCCACTAGAAATCCGATTTTATTGGCCAAAGAATTGGCTACATTAGACCAGATGTCCAATGGGAGGTTGATCTTAGGATATGCTCTTGGAGGTAACCCGAAAAATTACCGATTGATGGATGGTCCGGATTCCAAAAGGGTCCGCCATTTTATAGAATCATTACATCTAATAAAGACTTTATGGACGGAAGATTCTCCGAATATTCAAGGTGATTTTTGGACTTTTGACGATCTTCCGATGTATCCCAAACCAGTACAAAAACCTCATCCGCCCATATGGTTTGGTGGTCGTCATCCTGCGGCCTTGAAAAGATCTGCTAGGTATGCAGATGGTTGGATGGGGGCGGGTTCAACGACATCTGGCCAATTTATAGAACATGTAAAAATTATTAGGAGTGAGTTGAATCGTCTTAATAGGTCAAGTGACGATTTCAAAATCTCTAAAAGAGTTTATGTTGCGATAGATGATAATAAATCCAGAGCTGAAGATAGGCTGAGGACCTGGTTTAAAGCGAATTATGGGAACTCAGACTTGGGGTCACAAGTATCTGTATGGGGACCTATTGATGAAATTGTTCCTGAACTACAGCACCTAATTGATTCAGGTGCTGAGATGTTGATGTTCAATCCTGTATTTGACCATATGTTTCATGTGGAAATGCTGAAAAAAGAGGTAATACCTTTTTTGACCGTTGCTTTCTAGTCGTTTATCTTATGCGGGTCCGGGCAATACGGCCCGTGTTTTAATGCGTAAATTAATGGAGGGATGTATTGGCCACTGAAAGTTTCGCAAATTCCGAAATACTTGTTAATACTGAATGGTTAAATAGCCATATAGATGATCCGGATATCCGGATCATTGACTGTGATATGTTTGATTCTTATGCAAGAGCACACATAAAAGGGGCGGTTGGTATAAAAGTGCACCATTACATCAAGCACCCTTCGTATTCTCAAGATTCCAAGTCATACCCACTGGTCGCGGAACCAGATGTTGTTAAAGAACTTTTTGAAAATATGGGCATCGGAGATGATACGACTGTAGTGAGTTATGACAGTGGGGGAAGTCTTTGGGCTAGCAGGTTTTGGTGGGTCTTGAACTACTATGGCCACAAAAATGCCAAGGTATTGGACGGAGGTTGGAAAAAGTGGTTTGATGAAGGTAGGCCAGTGTCAATCGATCGACCGACGCCCAGGGATGTCACATTTACCCCTTCAGCCGATGCAGCTCTGGTATGTACTCTGGATCAAGCTGTTTCCAAGATTGATGACCCGACTGTTGTATTTCTAGATGTTAGGTCGGATGGAGAATGGGATGGTACTAATTCGAGAGGTAATTCAAGGTCTGGTAGAGTTCCAGGCTCTGTTCATTTAGAGTGGGTAAATTTCATCACTGATGATAAATACCACACGATAAAAGAGCCTTCTGAGCTCAGGGAGATGTTAGAGGCAGTCGGAGTGACCGCTGAAAAAGAGGTAATAACTTATTGACAGGGTGGTATCCGTGCGGCGCACGGAGTGTTTGTACTGACCCTCCTCGGATATGCTAATAAAAGAAATTATGACGGTTCAATGGGTGAGTGGGCTAATCGCACTGATACACCTTTAATCGTGTAATACCTTGGCTTGATGGATTTACTGAAATTTAGAAAGGAACCCCCATGGGCAGATCAATTCATCACCCTGTTGGACTGATACATAATTCACCTTCTAAGACCTTTAATGGGTACACGTTATTTAGTAACAATGGTGGTAATCATGCCACCATGATTGATAACCATGGGAGAGTTGTTCATAGATGGGATTGTGACGCCGGCATAGTTTATGCCTACCTACTACCCAATGGAAATTTGCTAGCACGAACCAAACCTCCCGAAAATGTCGACATTGTGAAAGGCCTGGGTGGATCCTCGGCCTCGATTATAGAGTTAAATTGGGAGTCTGAAATCGTTTGGGAATACAAAGATTCGATGCTACATCATGATTATGCCAGGCTTCCCAACGGTAATACCGCGGTTCTTTTATTTGAGGCTTTGAGTGAAGATATGTCTCAGAAGGTGAACGGCGGCCATCCAAGGGAAGATGACCCAAAAACCATGTTAGGTGACCTTGTGAGAGAAGTGACTAGAGAGGGCGAGACGGTAAATGAATGGAAAATTTATAAAGAATTGGACCTTGATGAAGATGTAATATGCCCTTTGGAACACCGCAGGGAATGGACACATGCTAACTGTTTAAATCTGATGCCTAGTGGAGATTTTTTGGTAAGCTTTCGTAACACCAGCACTGTAGGTATTATTAGCAGGGAAACCGGAGAATTTCTGTGGAAATGGGGCCCTGGAGATGTGTTTCACCAACACCATCCTACTGTTTTGGAAAATGGGAACATATTAATATTTGATAACGGTAGTCACTCCCAGGGTATGGATAGATCTCGTGTAATTGAGGTAAATCCAATAACAAATGAAATTGAATGGGAATATACTGAAACTCCAGCTCTGGCATTTTATAGTTTTCATATAAGCAGTGCTGAAAGACTGGCCAATGGCAATACTTTAATTTGTGAGGGCGCTTTTGGGAGAATTTTTGAAGTTACTAAAAATGGTAACGTTGTTTGGGAATACATAAACCCTTTCTACTCTCCTGACTTGAGATCAGGGGACCCAACAAATATGGTATTCAGGGCTCATAGATATTCGCCAGAGGACCCCGCTCTTGTGGGAAGAGATTTGAATCCTGACATTTATAGCAACATAAATCGACTATATGCGGGATTATGAAGATAACAAAAATCGTTTGATCGTAAATTAAGTTTAGAAAAGCGAAAATTGTAAGGGGGATTTCATGAATTTGTTATTAATGAGTGGTGGCAGGCATCCATATGAGGAATCAACTCCAGTGCTTAAAGGCTTTTTGGAGACGGCGGGTCATGCTGTTACCGTAAGGGAAGATGCAGAGGCATTGACTGATGGAACATTAAATAGGTCCGATGTTTTAATTTTCAATACGCTCCGAGAGGGTGATATGGCTTTGGATGCTGAACAACAGAACGCGTTAAAAGGCTATATTAGTTCTGGTAACGGGTTTGTGTGCATCCACATTTCAGGTTGTGTTCCTGATTCATGGAACGAATATGGAGAAATCACCGGTGGTGGCTGGGTTATGGGCCAAAGTTTTCATCCACCCTATAGTAATTTTTCCGTCGATGTTGCGAATGGGTCACATCCGTGTGCTTCAAGTATTTCAGCATTCAACACAGATGATGAGCTATATATGAACATTGATTATAGGGATGGTAATGACGTGTTTATCACGGCTGACTTTCAAGGTGGGGCATATGGGAAAAATAGAGCAGGGGCGGAAGAGATGGAAATGGAAGGAGGCACCTTCCCACTTGCGTGGACAAGGTCTTATGGAGCAGGCAAAGTATTTGTGACTTTACTAGGACATGACGGTAAAAGCCATCAAAGCCAAGGTTTTCAAAAATTGGTATTAAATGGCGTTGATTGGGTCACTTCCTAGTTGTAAACAACTAGATATTTGCTCAAGTCTGGGCGGGGAGACTTTTAAGAACTGATTCCGCCCAGACCGTGAGGTTTTCATCAAGATCTTCCCCACAATGAGGGCACTCGTAATCCCCTGTGCTCCATCGCATCCCGCAGCCGCCGCATGGGGGTATCTGATCTAGGCTGTTAATAAGAAATTGTACATTTTCCTGTACATTCATATTTGGGTATCTCCGCTATCTTAAATTTCTAACCTTGTCATATACTTTTTTTCGGTAGGGCATTGGATTAAGTGCCCCTCTTCCGGTGATGGTTATGCCGGCACAAACGTTGCCTATCAGAGCTGACTCGGCGATCGATTTTCCTTCAAGGAATCCATGAATAAATCCACCTTTGAAGGAATCCCCCGCTCCAGTCGTATCAATGACAGGCCCTGCTGGCATAGGATCCAGTTGTATTACCTCATTTTCAGCTCCTATCAATGCCCCATCTTCCCCAAGAGTCACCACAACAGTTTCGACTCCCCTACGATTTGATTCCTGAATGACCTTCTCAGGGTCCTCAGTCTCAAACAATACTTTAGAATCAGCAGGTGCGCTTGGCAAAAATATGTCGACGTAGGGCATTAGCTCTTCCATAGCTTCTCTTGCTTCAGAAGGATTCCAAAGTTGATGCCTGTAGTTTGGGTCGTAGGAGACGGGTACTCCATTCAAATGGGCAATTTGTGCGGCAGCGAGTACTGTCGCTCGTGAGCTTGGTGAAATAGCTTGAGCAATTCCACTGCAATGCATAATTTTTGCGTTAGATATATATTCAGGATTTAGTTCTTCCGGTTTTATAGTTGAAGGGCTACTCCCAGCTCTGTAATAAACAAACTCCCTGTCTCCATCGGGCCTGACAGTAACAAAATGTACCGCGTTAAATCCGTTGCTAGACAAAACATGGGTTGTATCTATTCCTTCCGAAGTAAAAGTGTCGAGCAGATAAGCTTCAAAAGGGTCATTTCCCAACTTGGTTATGTATCCAGTGTTAGTCCCTAACCTGCTGGCGGCAACGATAATATTAAGGCTGTCACCTGCCACAGATCGCGTGAAAGTTTCGGCTGTGTCCATAGGCTCTTCGGAGAAAAGCTCTATCATGGACTCGCCTATGCTCAACATGTCTGGCATTATTTTAGGTGTTTC